>JBBRVT010000051.1:0-14953 GCA_038246615.1 Burkholderiales bacterium | reverse complement strand
GCGTGGTCGGTCAGCCAGTCGACGACCTTGCCCTTGCCCTCGTCGCCCCACTGGGTGCCGACGACCACCACGTTGCGGCCGCCAGCCGCAGTCTTGCCTTGTTGCATGTTCAGAGTGTCCGGTTGATGCATCGGGGTGGCGCGCTCACAGCGCGCGCAGTACCCATTGGCCGTCGATCAAGATCAGTTCGCGGTCGCAGTCGAATTCTTCGCCCTCGTGGCCGTGGCCGGGCAGGCTGCACACCACTGTCTCGCCCTGCTCGCGCAAGCGGCGCACCGCCTGGCGCAGGGCCGGCTCATCTCCCCAGGGCGCGCGGATGGCGGTGCGCTGGGTCTCTGGCGCGGCCACCGCAGCCAGCAGCTTCAGGTCGGTCGAGAAGCCCACGGCCGGGCGATTGCGGCCGAACACCGCGCCTACTTCGTCGTAGCGGCCACCGCGCAGCAGCGCATCGGCCGCGCCCGGCGCATAGACCGCAAAGCGGGCACCGGAGTAGTAGGCATAACCGCCCATGTCGGCCAGGTCGAAGCCCACCTGCACATCGGGATGCGCCCGGCCCACATGGCGCGCCAGCTTGGCCAGATCGTCCAGCGCGGCAGTGATCAGCGGGCGCGGCGGCAGCGCCCGGCGTGCTGCTGCCAGCACGCCGGCGTCACCATACAGCCCCGGCAGCGCCAGCAGCGCCTCGCGCGTGCCGGCCGGGAAGCCGGCAGACAGGCGGCGCAACGTGGCGTTGTCCTTGGCTGCCAGCGCCACCACCACCTCGCTGAGCAGTGCACCGTCCACCGCCAGGCCGGCCAGCACGCCGCGCACGATGCGCGCATCGGCCAGGTCGAGCACCAGCTTGTGCAGGCCAGCGGCGCGCAGACCATCGAGCGCCAGGTCCTGCACTTCCAGATCGGCTTCGAGGCCGGCATGGCCGTAGATCTCGGCGCCCAGCTGCAGCGGCTCGCGTGTGGATTGGGCCGATTGCGGCCGGGTGTGCAGCACCGGGCCGCAGTAGCACAGCCGGGTGACCCCTTGGCGGTTCAGCAGATGCGCATCGATGCGGGCCACCTGCGGCGTGGCATCTGCACGGATGCCCAGCGACCTCCCGCTCAACTGGTCGACCAGCTTGAAGGTGCGCAGATCGAGAGCCCGGCCGGTGCCGCTGAGCAGGGATTCCAGGTGCTCCAGCAAGGGCGGCATCACCAGCTCGAAGCCGTAGCTGCGGGCCATTTCCAGCAAAGTGCGGCGCAGGTCTTCGAGTTGCCGGGCCTCGGCCGGAAGCACATCGGCAATGTGCTCGGGCAGCAGCCAAGCAGAGGTCATGAAACAACCAGAGGAAATTAAAAACAGGATTGTACCGGCGGCGCATGGCGCTCCTGCGCAAGCAGGCACCGAGGCTAACGCCAGAGCAACAGCAGCAACAGGCCGACCAGCATGCTCGACAGACCGATGAGGCGGATCTGGCCATCGCTCAACTTCACCGCGCGCTCGAACACGCGCCGCCAGGCGCTGGGGCTGAGGAAAGGCAGCAGGCCCTCGAACACCAGCATCAGGGCCAGGGCACCCAGCACCCAATCCATCTTGGCCCCTCGTCAGGTTCAGCGGTTGGCTGGGGGCGCAGACGGGCCGCCTCGCATGGCCTTGAAGAAATCGCTGGACGGGTCGATCACCATCACGTCGCTCTTGCTGCGAAAGCTGGCGCGGTAGGCATCGAGGCTGCGGTAGAACTGCGCGAACTGCGGATCCCGGCCGAAGGCGTCGGCATACAGGGCACTGGCCTTGGCATCGCCCTCGCCCTTGACCTTCTGCGCATCGCGGTAGGCCTCGGCGATGATCACCTCGCGCTGCTTGTCGGCGTCGGCGCGGATCTTCTCGCCGTCCGCCGCACCTTGTGAGCGCAGTTCGTTGGCAACCTGCTTGCGCTCGGACTCCATGCGGCGGTAGACCGAATCGGTGATGTCGGCGACGAAGTCGACACGCTTGACCCGCACATCGAGGATCTCGATACCGAAGGCCTTGGCCTCGTCCTTCAAGCGGGTCATCACGTCCTGCATGACCTTGTCGCGCTCGGACGACAGCACTTCACCCACCCGCCGCTTGGTGATCTCTTCGTTGAAGGCCGCCTGCACCACCGGGCTGAGACGGCTCTCGAGGTTGCGGATGTCGGTGCCGTTGTTGCGAATGAACTGGCGCGGCTCGGAAATGCGCCACTTCACCAGCCAGTCGATTACCAGGCTCTTCTTCTCGGCAGTGAAGATCGGCCGGGTCTCCGGGCTGTCCAGCGTCTGCACCCGCTTGTCGAGAAACACCACGTTCTGAAACGGCGGTGGCAGCTTGAACTTCAAGCCCGGCTCGGTGATGACTTCCTTGATTTCGCCCAGTGCATAGACGGCGGCCAGCTGGCGCTGGTCGACGATAAACAGCGTGGATGAGGCCACCATCAGGGCCAGCAGCACACCAGCGGCGATGAGTCCGATACGGTTCATGGGGATCTGGCTTTCGGAATCAGCGGCTGTCGCGGGCGCGGCCGGCGGCGTCGCGGCTGCGGGCGTCGTTGCCTGCGGCGCCGGCGGCGCCGCTGTCGGTGGGCACGGCAGCCGACGGTGTGGCCTGCGGCAGCATGGTCGCGCCGCCGGCGGCTGACGGTGCAGCTTGCTGCATCAGCTTGTCCAGCGGCAGATACAGCAGATTGCTGCCGCTGCGGCTTTCCACCATCACCTTGCTGACGTTGGAATACACCTGCTGCATCGTGTCGATGTAGAGGCGGTCGCGGGTGACGGCCGGCGCCTTCTGGTACTCGGTCAGCACCAGGCGGAAGCGCTGCGCATCACCCTCGGCCTGGGCCACCACCCGCTGGCCATAGCCTTCGGCCTCTTCCTTCAGGCGCGATGCCGTGCCGCGCGCCTTGGGCACCACATCGCTGGCATAGGCCTGGCCTTCGTTCTTGAACCGGTCACGGTCGGCACCGGCCTTCAGCGCGTCGTTGAACGCGGCTGTCACCTGCTCAGGAACTTGCACGTTCTGCAGGTTGACATTGACGATCAGGACGCCGGCCTTCAGGCGGTCCAGCTGGTCCTGGATCGACTTCACCAGTTCGGCCGCAATCGCGTCCCGGGCCTCGTACAACACCGAGTCGACCTTGCTCTTGCCGACGATCTCGCGCACGGCGGATTCACTGGCCTGCACCACCGCCAGCTCAGGATCGCGGTTCTCGAACAGGAACAGCTTCGCATCCTTCAGGCGGTACTGCACCGTGAAGCGGATGTCGACGATGTTCTCGTCCTGTGTGAGCATCGACGAATCGCGCAGTCCGGTGTTCTGCGTGACGGTGGTGCGGCCGATCTCTGCGGTGCGCAGCTGGGTGACCGAGATCGTCTCGTGGGCCTGCACCGGGTAAGGCATGCGCCATTGGAAGCCGGCGTCCACTGTGCTGCTGTAGCGGCCGAAGGTGGTGACGATGGCCTGCTGGCCTTCCTGCACGATGAAGAAGCCGCTGCCCAGCCACACCACGACCACCACGATGCCGATCAGGCCCAGGCCGATGCCGGCACTTTTCATGTCGGGCTGGAAGGACGGGCCGCCGCCCTCGCCGGGGTCACGCCGCGGCGGCTGCCCGTTGCCGCCGCCCTTGCCGTTGAACACGCCGGTCAGCTTGCGGTTGAAGTCTCGCCAGAGCTCGTCCAGGTCGGGCGGGCCGCCATCGCGGCCGCCGCTGGCCTGCAGGGGGCGGGGCAGGTGCAGCACACCCGCAAGCAAGGCCCGTGCGGCTTGTGCCACCGCAGAGATGCGGGCTGGCAACGGCGTACTGGCCGCATCGGAGTGAAAATTGGAATGCATGGTCATGTCATCGCCGATGGTAACTGGGCATCTGCAGGGGTCTGGTCGGGGCCTGTATCGGCTGGCGTATCAGGCAGCCGATCAGTTGGGGACTGGCCCGGGGGATTCAAGCCACCCGAGGCCGCAAGTTGCGCAATCAGTGCGCGCAGCGTGTCGAGGCCAGTGCCACGCAGCGCGCTCACGAACACCCGCGGCACGGCCGCAGTGCCGGGGCGCTCGACCCAGTCCTGCAACAGTCGCGGCAGCGGGTCGACCTGGTCGAGCTTGTTGAAGACCAGGATCTGTGGAACATCGGCCGCGCCGATCTCGGCCAGCACACGTTCGACCTCGTCGCGCTGCTCCTGCAGCACCGGGCTGGCGGCGTCGACCACATGCAGCAACAGGTCGGCGTCGCAGGCCTCCTGCAGCGTGGCCTCGAAGGCCTCGACCAGCTTGTGCGGCAGGTCGCGGATGAAGCCCACGGTGTCCGACAGCGACACCGTGCCACCCAGCGCCTCCAGGTAGAGCGACCGGGTGGTGGTGTCGAGCGTGGCGAACAACTGGTCGGCGGCGTAGACGCGCGCCTTGACCAGTGCGTTGAACAGCGTGCTCTTGCCGGCATTGGTGTAACCCACCAGCGAGACGCGGAAGCTGCCACTGTTGCGGCGTGCGTGGCGCTGGGTGTCGCGCTGGCGCTTCACCTTCACCAGCCGCGCCTTCAGCGACTTCACCCGCTCGGCGATCATGCGCCGGTCGAGCTCGATCTGTGCCTCACCCGGGCCCCCGCGCTGGCCGGCACCGCCGGTCTGGCGTTCCAGATGGCTCCAGCGGCGCACCAGGCGGCTGCCCAAGTACTGCAGCCTGGCCAGCTCCACCTGCAGCTTGCCTTCGTGGCTCTGCGCGCGCTGGGCGAAGATCTCCAGGATCAGCGCGGTGCGGTCGGCCACCGCCACCCCGAGCGTGCGCTCCAGGTTGCGTTGCTGGGCCGGCGACAGCGCCTGGTCGAAGATCACGCATTCGGCCCCATGCAGCTGCACCAGCGTCTTGATCTCGTCGGCCTTGCCGCTGCCGACGAACAACGCCGGGTCAGGCGACTTGCGGCGGGCGATCACCCGTTCGACGGCCACATCGCCGGCGCTTTCGGCCAGCAGTGCCAGTTCATCGAGCGTGGGGTCGAAGTGCCGGCCATTGCCGAAGTCCACGCCGACGAGAACCACGCGCGCTGCGCCCAACTGCCCGTTGGTCGGCAGCACGGTGTCCTGCAGCGGGGCGCTCACGGTGGAGGCAAGGAAGGCGGTCGCGCCTGGATGGCGGCTCAAGCCGGGTCAACAGGCTCGTTGGCGTGGAAATTCACCGGCCGGCCGGGAACCACGGTGGAGATGGCGTGCTTGTAGACCATCTGCGTGACGGTGTTGCGCAACAGGACAACGTACTGGTCGAACGACTCGATGTGCCCCTGCAGCTTGATGCCGTTGACGAGGTAGATGGACACCGGCACATGCTCCTTGCGCAGCAGGTTCAGGAAGGGATCTTGCAAGAGTTGCCCTTTGTTGCTCACGATATGACTCCGTGTTGAAAAGTGTCAGTGCGATGACCTTATCACACCGGGGAAAGCACGCAGAACCCAGGGAAAGTCGCCGGGAAACCGACCAGATCAGGCCGTGTCCGCCGGTCAGACCTTGTCGGCGTCGAAAGGGTTCCGCGACGACTTGAACTCGATGCGCAAAGGCGTGCCGGTGAGCTTGAAATGCTCCCGCACCCGGCCCTCCAGGTAGCGCTTGTAGGCGTCGGTCACATGCTCCAGCCCATTGCCGTGGATGACCACGATGGGCGGGTTCATGCCGCCCTGGTGGGCATAGCGCAGCTTGGGCCGGAAGGCGCCGCTGCGCTGCGGTGCCTGGTGCTGCACCGCCTCCTGCAGCAGCCGGGTGAGCACCGGCGTGGGCATCTTGCGGATGGCCGAGGCATGGGCATCGGCGATCGCCTTCCACACCGGCGCGAGGCCCTGGCGCTTGAGCGCCGAGATGTGCAGCACCGGCGCGAACTTCAAAAAGGCCAGCCGCTGCTCGACCGAGCGTTCGAACATCTGGCGCTGGTAGGCGTCGACCGCGTCCCACTTGTTGACGGCCACCACCACCGCCCGGCCGCTCTCGAGGATGTAGCCGGCGATATGGGCGTCCTGGTCGCTGACGCCCTGGGTGGCATCGATCAGCAGCAGCACCACGTTGGCATCGGCAATCGCCTGCAGCGTCTTGACCACCGAGAACTTCTCGATCGCCTCGAACACCTTGCCCTTGCGCCGCAGGCCGGCAGTGTCGATCAACTCGAACTTCACGCCGCCGCGCTCGAAGGGCACGCTGATGGCGTCGCGGGTGGTGCCGGGCTGGTCATAGGCCACCAGGCGGTCCTCGCCCAGCCAGGTGTTGATCAGCGTGCTCTTGCCCACGTTGGGCCGGCCGGCCACCGCCAGGCGGATGGGTTTGTCGCTGGCATCGCCGGCGTCGTCGTCTTGCGCATCGGCTTCGAAGAAGTCGACCAGCGCAGCATCGAGCAGGCTGCGGATGCCCTGGCCGTGGGCTGCCGACACCGGGTGCGGCTCGCCCATGCCGAGCTCGTGGAATTCAGCCAGCAGCGGGGAATCGACCAGGCCCTCGGCCTTGTTGACGCACAGCAGCACCCGCTTGTTGGCACCGCGCAGGTAGCGGGCGATGTCGTGGTCCTGGCCGGTGACGCCGTTGCGGGCGTCGACGACGAAGACCACCGCATCGGCCTCGGCCACGGCCGCCTTGGTCTGGGCCGCCATCATCGCCACGATGCCGGTGGGCTTCTCGGGTTCGAAGCCACCGGTGTCGACGACGATCAGATCACGGCCGTTGTGGCGCGCGTCGCCGTAATGGCGGTCACGCGTGAGGCCGGCGAAGTCGGCGACGATCGCATCCCGGCTCTTGGTGATGCGGTTGAACAGGGTGGACTTGCCCACGTTGGGCCGGCCCACCAGGGCGATGACAGGTTTCACTCGGGGCGGAAAGCGAAGACGCCGCCGTTGCGCGTGACCACCAGCATGGTGGTGCCGGCCAGCACCGGCTGGGCCACCACCGGCGAGCCGTCGGTGGGCAGGCGCAGCAGGGTCTTGCCGTCAACACGGTCGAGGAAGTGCAGCTGGCCCTCCAGATCGCCGAACACCACCGTGCGGCCGGCCGACAGCGGCGCGCTCAGGCCGCGGAACAGCAGGCGCTCGTTCTGCCAGACCAGTTCACCGCCGCCGGCCTTCCAGGCACTGACACGGTCAGCACCGTCAGCACCGAAGATGAAGTCGGCATCACCGCCGATGGCCCGCTGGCCGCCGGCATTGCGGCTCCAGCGCAGGCTGGCCCGGTCGGGGCCAGCGATATCGACGCAGCCCAGCGCGGTCTGGAAGGCGCGGGCGCAGAGCTGGTCGCCCAGGCGCAGCACCGGGCCGACCAGGTCGTTCAGGCGCTCCACCTCGTTGGTGCCACGCGGCGAGGTGACGGGCACCTCCCAGCGCACGCTGCCGGTGGTGGGGTCGATGCCGGTCAGCAGCGCGCCGATGCCGGCCACCAGCGTGTTCTTGTGCGCGGCCAGCACGCCGGGCTGGGCCAGGGTGAGCGCCTCGCCCGGGCGTTGCACGGTCCACAGCCGGCGGCCGTCCAGTGCGTCGAAGGCATGCACCACGCGGTCGACACCGAGCACGAACACGCGCTCGCCGGCCACCAGCGGCGCGGTGGTGGTGCGCGAGGCCAGCCGGGTGCTCCAGAGCCTGGCACCCTGGTCGAGCACCACCAGTTCGTTGTCGACGGTGACCACCGCAGCGCGGCGGCCGTCGCTGCCGACACCGGCCGACAGCCTGGCGCCGGCCTGGCCACGCCAGACCTCGCGGCCGGTCTGCGAATCGAGTGCCAGCACGGTGCCGTCGGTGCCGGCGACGATGAAGTTGCCATCGCGCAGCGTCACCGCCAGCGGGAATTGCACCGAATCAAGCTTGGCATTCCACACCTGGCGGCCGGCGATCTGTGCGGCAACCGGCTCGAGCGGCGTGGGCTTGGGCTTGTCGGCGGCACAGCCGGCCAGCACGGCTGCTGCCAGGGCCAGCAGCAGCGCTGCGCTGCGGCCTGGCGCACGCGGCGCGACACACGACGAACCGCGCGACGAACCATGCGACGAACCGTGCGCCGTCACTGGGCGGCCCCGGAGGCGGCAGCGGCGGCCGGCACCGGCGGCGCGGCCAGTGCGGTCAGCTTCACTTCCACCAGCCGGCGGTAGTCGATCTTGTCGTCCATGGCCTGGTAGGCGGCCTGATAGGAAGCGCGCGCCTCGGCGATCTTGCCCTGGGCCAGCAGTACATCGCCGCGGCGGTCGGCCGCCAGTGCAGCGAAGTCCTTGGCGGTGACGCCGTCCAGCGTCTTCAGGGCGCCGTCGAAGTCCTTGGCGTCGAGCAGCAGGCCAGCCAGGCGCAGCCGGGCGATGGCGCGGTATTCATCCTCGGGGGCATGTTCGCCGACCCAGCCCAGGCTGGCCTTGGCGGCGTCGGTCTGGCCCTTGTCGTACTGCAGGCGCGCGGCGATCAGCCCTGCCTGCTGGGTGAGCGTGGCACGGGCATAGCGGTCTTTCATGTCGTTGAAGACGCGGCCGGTCTTGTCGGCGTCACCGGCGCTGGCTGCCTTGTCCAGTTCGTCGAACATGGCGGCGGCCTGCACCGACTGGTTGCGCTGGTACCAGTTCCAGCCGTTCCAGCCGGCAAAGGCCAGCAGCACGGCGGTGACGACCCAGGTGGCCAGGTTGCCGTAGCGCTTCCAGAACGCCTTGAGGTCGTCGAGCTGTTCCTGCTCCTGCAGATCGAGTGTGTTCGCCATGAAGCGCCTGTGGCCTGTGCTCTGAAATCGAAGGGCGGATTATGCGTTGCGCAGTTCATGCGCCCAGCCAGCCACCCCGGCCAGCGGGCGCAGCACCTGGGCCGCCGCCGCGTCGCGCAGCGGTTTCACCACCACCTGGCGCTGGGCCAGCTCGTCGGCACCGAACACCAGCGCAAAGCGCGCGCCACTGGCATCGGCCTTCTTGAACTGCGCCTTCAGGCTGCCGCCGCCGGCGTGCATCTGCACCGCCACGCCGGCGCGGCGCAATCCGTCCAGCGCCACCAGCGCCTGCGGCAGCGCTTCGGCGTCAGGCAGCACGGCATAGGCATCCGGCGCGGCATCGGGCACCGGCACGCCGATCTGTTGCAGCAGCAGCAGCAGGCGCTCGATGCCCAGGCCGAAGCCGATCGCCGGCGTGGGCTTGCCGCCCAGTTGCTCGAACAAGCCGTCGTAGCGGCCACCACCGCACACCGTGCCCTGCGCGCCGAGCTGGTCGGTGACCCACTCGAACACGGTGAGGTTGTAGTAGTCCAGCCCGCGCACCAGCCGCGGGTTGATGCGGTAGGGCAGGCCTGCGGCGTCCAGCACGCCGCACACCGTGGCCAGGTGCGCGCGCGAGGCCTCGCCCAGGTGTTCGGCCAGCGTCGGCGCGGCTTCAACCAGCGCCTGCATGGCCGGGTTCTTGGTGTCCAGGATGCGCAGCGGGTTGCTGTGCAGGCGGCGCCGGGCGTCGTCGTCCAGCTGATCGGCATGCTGCTCGAAGAAGGCCACCAGCGCCGCGCGGTGTGCGGCGCGTTCGGCGCTCTGGCCGAGGCTGTTGAGCTCCAGCCGCACATCCGTGCCCACCTGCAGGCCCAGCTCATCCCACAGGCAGCGCAGCAGCAGGATCAGTTCGGCGTCCACGTCGGGGCCGGCGAAGCCCAGCGCCTCCACATCCAGCTGGTAGAACTGGCGGTAGCGCCCCTTCTGCGGCCGCTCATGCCGAAACACCGGCCCGATGGACCAGACCCGCAGCGGGCCGTTGTAGAGCGCGTTGTGCTCGACCATGGCGCGCACGATGCCGGCGGTCATCTCGGGCCGCAGCGTCAGCGCGTCGCCGTTCATCGCGTCGCGCCAGGAGTACATCTCCTTCTCGACGATGTCGGTGGCCGCGCCGATGCCGCGCACGAACAGCGCCGTCGGCTCGACGACGGGCGTGAGCAGAGGCTCATAGCCGTGGCGCGACAGCACCGAATCCACCGTGCGCTCGAACCAGCGCCAGATGGCCGAGTCGGGCAGCTTGTCTTTGCGCGGGACGCTGCCCGGCAGGATGTCGTTCATGCCTTTGACGGCAACGAGTTTGTCGGCCATGGGGTGTCTGGCGCCAGCGGGCGCCACTGCAAAGGTCGGTCGAAACGGGGAACGCTTGGAGGGCAGGCGCGTGGAGGGAAGACGCGCAGAGGGAAGACGGCTGCGCGCCGCGCAGCGTCAATGCGCGGCGGTGGCGGCGCCGTACTTGCGCTCGATGTAGCCCTCGACGAGCTTGTGGAACTCTTGCGCGATGCCCTCGCCGCGCAGCGTCATCGCCTTCTGGCCGTCGATGAACACCGGCGCGGCCGGTGCCTCGCCGGTGCCCGGCAGGCTGATGCCGATGTCGGCGTGCTTGCTCTCGCCCGGGCCGTTGACGATGCAGCCCATCACCGCGACCTTCAGGTTCTCGACGCCGGGGTACTTCGCCTTCCACACCGGCATCATTGCGCGCAGGTGGTCGTCGATCTGCTTGGCCATTTCCTGGAAGGTGGTGCTGGTGGTGCGGCCGCAGCCCGGGCAGGCTGTCACGCTGGGGTTGAAGTTGCGCAGGCCCAGCGCCTGCAGGATTTCCAGCGCCACCGCCACTTCCTGCGTGCGGGCCTCGCCGGGCTGGGGCGTCAGGCTGACGCGGATGGTGTCGCCGATGCCCTGCTGCAGCAACTGGCCCAGCGCCACCGCCGAGGCCACCGTGCCCTTGGTGCCCATGCCGGCTTCGGTCAGGCCCAGGTGCAGCGGGTAGTCGCAGCGTGCGGCCAGGGCCTGGTAGACGGTGATCAGGTCCTGCACACCACTGACCTTGCAGCTGATGATCACCTGGCTGGCCGCCATGCCCAGTTCGGTGGCCCAGTCGGCCGACTGCAGGGCCGAGCGCAACAGCGCCTGGTACATCACCTGCTTCGCGTCCCATGGCTGGGCGCGGCGGGCGTTGTCGTCCATCATCTGCGACAGCAGTTCCTGGTCGAGGCTGCCCCAGTTCACGCCGATGCGCACCGGCTTGTCGAACTTCAGCGCCGCCTCCACCATCGCGGTGAACTGCCGGTCACGCTTGTTGCCCTTGCCCACGTTGCCGGGGTTGATGCGGTACTTGCTCAGCGTCTCGGCACAGGCCGGGTGCTCGGTCAGCAGGGTGTGGCCGTTGTAGTGGAAGTCGCCCACCAGCGGCACGTCGATGCCCATGCGGTCGAGTTGCTCGCGGATGTGCGGCACGGCCTTTGCCGCCTCGGGCGTGTTGACGGTGATGCGCACCATCTCGCTGCCGGCGATCGCCAGTTCTTTCACCTGGATGGCCGTGCCGATGACGTCCACCGTATCAGTGTTGGTCATGCTCTGCACCCGAACCGGGGCATCACCGCCCACGGTGACCACCCGGCTGCCCCAGACCACGCGGGCCTGCAGCGAACGGCGGGCCAGCGGCATGGCAGGCGGGATCAGCGTCAGGTCGTCGAAGTTGCGCATGGCGGCTCGGTCAGGGCAGTGTGATGGTGGCGATGTTGTCACGCGCGGCAGCGGCCAGGTCCACCGGCTGGCCACGGAACTGCAGCTCGGTGCCGCGGGCGTTGCCGATTCTCAGCCGAACCGGCAGCGCAGGGGTCAAAGCCACCGTCTCGCCCGCCGGCACCAGGCGGGCCATCAGCGTCTGGCCACCCGCATCGACGGCCTGCACCCAGGTGGCCTGCACCGCGCGCAGCACCAGCGCTGCGTCGGCAGCGGTCTGGCGGTCGGCTGCTGCGGCAACGGCCGGTGTCAGGGCTGCGGGCGCAGCGGCGCCGGCTGCGCCTGCGGCCGCAGCCATGATCGGCGACGGCGTGACGAACGCCCCCACGGCGGATGCGGCGTCAGCCGGTGCCGGCAGGGCCTCGAGCGACGGTGCCGGACCGCCGGCGCCGCTGGGCGGCATCACCGGCGTGCTGGTCCCGTCGGGCATCGGCAACTGGCCAGGCTGGCCCGGCAGATCGGCCCGGCCGGGCACCAGCACGAAGGCGGCGGCCGCCACCAACAGCAGGCCGGCCAGCCACAACACCGGGTGGCGCCAGGGCAGCCAGCCGGCCGGATCGCCCCGGCCCGCACGCTCGCGGAACGGCGCGTTCAGGCCGCCATCCACCCGTCCCAAGCTGCCTGGCAGGGCCCCGGGCAGCAGGGCCAGCACCGGCGCGGCGTCGGTCTTCAGGACCCGGCAGACGGTGAGCGCCAGTGCGCGGGTGAAGGTGGCGTCGGGCAACTCGTGGGTGCGGCCGGATTCCAGCGCCTCCAGCTTGGCCGGCGTCACCTTGATCGAGGCCGCCAGGGCGGCGATGTGCAGACCCTGCTGCTGACGGGCCGCCCGCAGCAGGGCGCCGGCCTGGACGGCATCAGGAGCGGCACGCTGGAATTCGGGGCTGGCGGTGGGGTCAGTCATCGAAGCGGCCACGCTCGAACAGCGCGGCCTCGGGTGATTGCGCAAAGCGCCGGCGCAGGCGCTCGCCGAGCACCCGCACCACGGACTCGCGGCCCAGCTTGCGCTCGATGCGGGCGGCCAGCCACAGGGTCTGGGCGTTGGTGGCGTCGGGCGCGTCGTTGATGCGTCCGATGTAGAAGCTGGCCCGCTCGTAGGCCTGGCGGCGGTACAGCACCTCGGCCAGGTTCAGGCCGGTACTGGGGTTGGCCGGGTCGAGCTCGTAGGCGCGCATCAGCGCAGCCTCGGCCTCGGCGAACTTGCCGTCGCGGCCGAAACACACGCCGCGCGCCAGCAGGCTGCGCGCCTGGTCGCGGTACAGGGGCTGGGCCAACAGTGTGTCGAAGCGCTCCTGCGCCTTGGCGTACTGGCCGCGCTGGCACAGGAACCAGGCCTGGTTGTGCAGCGTGGGCCCGTCACGCGGGCTGAGCTGCAACGCGCGGGCGAAGCTGTCTTCGGCCAGCCGGTCTTCGCCCATGGCGGCGTAGATCAGGGCGCGCAGGTTGTGCGCCTCGGCCATGTCGGGCTTGACCTGCATCGCCAGCTTGGTCTCGTCCAGCGCGGTCTCCAGCTGGCCCCGGCTGAAGTAGGCGGTCGCCAGCTCCAGCCGCACCCGGGCGCGGCGCTCGATGTCGGTCTGGTCGGATGCGGTGAGCACTGGCGCGGGCTGGTCGGCCGGCACGGCAGCGGGGCCGCCGGCACAGGCCGACAGCAGTGCGGCAACAGCCAGCAGGGCCGGCAGCCAGACACGACGGTTGGCCAGGATCATCGCTGCACCGGCGGCGCCGCTTGGATCGGAATGACCGCGCGCATCGCCGGCCGGGTGAGGCGGCTGTGCACCCGGGTGCGGTCCTGCACCTCGCCGGCCAGCTGGCCGCAAGCGGCATCGATGTCGTCACCACGGGTCTTGCGCACCGTGGTCACGATGCCGGCCTGCTGCAGCACCTGGGCAAAGGCCAGCACCCGCTCGCGCGGCGAGCGCAGCAGGCCCGACGCCGGGAAGGGGTTGAACGGGATCAGGTTGAACTTGCAGGGCACGCGCGGCGCGCCGGCGCAGCCGTTGACCAGGTCGACCAGTTGGCGCGCCTGTTCAGGGCTGTCGTTGACGCCGTCAAGCATGCAGTACTCGAAAGTGATGAAGTCGCGCGGCGCGGCGGCCAGGTACCGGCTGCAGGCCCACAGCAGTTCGGCCAGCGGGTACTTGCGGTTCAGCGGCACCAGCTGGTCGCGCAGCGCGTCGGTGGGCGCGTGCAGGCTCACCGCCAGCGCCACCGGGCAATCTTGCTGCAGGCGATCGATCATCGGCACCACGCCCGAAGTGGACACGGTGACACGCCGGCGCGACAGGCCGTAGCCATGGTCGTCCAGCATCACCCGCAGCGCCGGCACCAGCGCGGCATAGTTCTGCAGCGGCTCGCCCATGCCCATCATCACCACGTTGCTGATGACACGGTCAGCACGGTTCAGCCGCTGGCGCAGGTGGTGTTCGGCAAACCACAGCTGCGCGAGGATCTCGCCGGTGCCGAGGTTGCGGCTGAAGCCCTGGTGGCCGGTGCTGCAGAAGCGGCAACCCACGGCACAACCGGCCTGCGACGACACGCACAGCGTGCCGCGGTCGTCCTCTGGGATGAACACCGTCTCCACCGCATCGCCGCCGCCCACGTCGAACAGCCACTTGATGGTGCCGTCGGCCGAGGCCTGCTCGCTCAGCAAGGCCAGCGGCCGCACCTCGGCGGCGCCGGCGAGCTTGTCGCGCAGCGACTTGGCCAGGTCGGACATGCGGGTGAAGTCGGCCTCGCCCTTCTGGTGCATCCACCGGAACAACTGCAGCGCGCGAAAGCGCTTCTCGCCCAGCGAGGCACACCAGGCGGTGAGCGCGTCCAGGTCGAAATCGAGCAGGTTGACCGGTGTGGTCACGGGGCGGAAACGATCAGCGGCTGTAGACGTTCATGCCCGGGAAGAAAAAGGCGATCTCTGCGGCTGCGGTTTCCGGGGCGTCGGAGCCATGCACCGCATTGGCGTCGATGCTGTCGGCGAAGTCGGCGCGGATGGTGCCCTTGTCGGCCTTCTTCGGGTCGGTGGCGCCCATCAGATCGCGGTTCTTGAGGATCGCGCCTTCGCCTTCCAGCGCCTGGATCATCACCGGGCCGGAAATCATGAAGCTGACCAGGTCGTTGAAGAACGGCCGCGCCTTGTGCACCGCGTAGAAGGCCTCGGCCTCGCCACGCGACAGGTGCGCCATCCTGGCGGCCACGACCTTCAGGCCGGCGGCCTCGAAGCGGGCGTAGATCTGGCCGATCACGTTCTTGGCGACAGCGTCGGGCTTGATGATCGAGAGCGTGCGTTCGGTGTTGGCGGAAGTGTTGGCGGAAATCGCCATGAAATTCTCCTGGAATCAAAGACTTAAGGGTCAACCAACGATTCTAGCGTGGGCGCGTGTCAAGGCTGGCTACGCCGGCTCAGCGACCGCCGCCACGGCGGCCACCGCCACCGCCACCGCCACCGCCACCGCCACCGCCACCACCGCTGCCACCACGCCGGCCACCGCCACCACCGCCGC
>JBBRVT010000050.1:0-15044 GCA_038246615.1 Burkholderiales bacterium | reverse complement strand
GTGTTGCCGATGCGCGGCTGCACCCGGCCCCAGAACTGCTGCCAGGCGGTGAAGTCGACAGCCGCAGGGCGCAGCGCGCGCTCGATCATCGACCAGTCGGTGATCGCCTCGGTGCTGTCGCCCTGCACCGGACGCGCCTCGATCGACAGGAAACCGGCCTCGCCGGGGGTCTTGTACGCCACCTGGGCGCTGTAACGCGCACCGGGCCGCAGGATGTCCAGCGGACCGTCCAGTGCGGTACCGAGGATGAACAGCGGCTCGAAGGCCAGCGTCTTGGACGACAGGCCGATCGAGGTGCCGTTGCTGGGCGTGACGATGATCAGCGGCGCCAGCGTGTCGGCATCGCCATCGTTGCTGTAGTTCAGCGTGAAACTGGCGTCGCGGTTCACTTGCACTGCGGTCGGGCCGGTGATCGTGAGGAAGGCGTCTGCACCTTCGCCGTCGATCACCTGCACCGCGCCGGCCAGGGTCGACGTCAGCTCGGCGCCGGTCGCGCTGACGCGCGTGGCCCGCAGGCTGTAATTGCCGGCCTCGGCGGTGAACAGGTCGAAGGTGACGTAGGCGCGGCCGGCATCCTTCAGGCTGAGCGCGGCGTTGCCGTAGCTGCTGCCGTCGGCGGCCACCAGTTCGAACACCGTGTCGTTGGTGAACAGCGTGCCATCGATGCGCACGGTGGCCTCACCGGTGTTGCCGACCCTGCTTTCGCGCACCCGGTCCACGCTGAACGGCACCAGCTTGGCCACCAGACTGAAGGCACCAGAGCCCTGCGGAGAGGGGTCGATGCGCACGTAGTACACACCCGCTTCGGTGGCCGGGATGGTGACCACCGGATCGGGCGTGAACAGCTCACCCGTGCCAGCCAGGTTGAGCGAGCGTGTGGGGACGCTGTTGAAGCCGACGAACAGGTCATGTGCCACATCGTCGCCCGGGCCGTCCAGGCTGAAGCGCAGGGCCTCGCCAGCTGCCACGCGCACCTTGAAGTACTGCGCATTGCCGCCGGTGAAGGTGCCGGTGAACGCCGTATCGAGCGTCAGCTCGGGAACATCCAGCTCCACCGCGTCGACCGATGCCGACAGGTTGTTGTCCTCGCGCTGCTCGGCGATCACATTGCGCACGTCGCTGCGCACGATCAGCTTGTAGGTGCCCGGGTTGACGCCAGGCAGGCTGGCGCGGACCGTCTGGCTGTAGCTGCCACCACCAAGCACCGGACCGGAGATGTCGGCGGCGCCGAAATAGATGTCGCCGGTGTCGAAGACATCGTCGTCGGACAGGTACAGCACATCTCGCCAGCTGCCCAGGGCTGAAAATGTGCTTTGGTTGTTGACGGTGTAGGTCACCGAAATCGCAGCACCGAGAATCGCGCTTTCAGGCACCTCCACGGTGCCCGCCACCAGGTCGGCGGGCGGTGCTTGCTCGATGCGGAACAGGGTCGATGACCGGCCGATGTTGTTGCCCTCGGCATCGGGTTCGGCCACACGGCCACCCGCGTCGGCCTTGACCAGCACATAGAACAGGCCGCTGCGGCCGACCGGCAGGTTGGCAGTCAGGCTGCGCTCGACATCGGCGCCCGCAGCGTGGCGGTTGAAGCTGGTGTAGCCCAGCGAGATGTCGCTGCTGTCGAGGAAGGCGTCTTCCGACAGGTACACCTGATCGTAGGCGGCCCACCACCAGGACGGACTGCCGGCGGCGTCTTCGCCTTGGTTGCGCACGGTCCAGCGGATGGTGACTGCCTGGCCGGAATAGGCATCGGTGGGCGCGTCGACCGCCAAGACGGTGAGGTCGGGGCGCAACACCACGGGCGCGCCGATCGGCAAGCGGCCGTCAGGTGCTGGCAGGCCGCCGATGGTGACCACTGCCGACGTGGTGTTGTTGTCTTCTGCCGCGCCTTCGATCACGGCGTTGTTGTCGTCGGCACGCACCAGCACCCGGAAGCTGCCGGCGTCCACGCTGGCTGGCACGGCCACGCGGACGCTGACGGTATAGCTCTCGCCTGCGGGCAGCGGGTTGCCGCGTGCGACCGTGCGCACGCGGGTGTCACCGGCGCCCAGGGCGGCATCGTTGGACAGCCAGATGCCATCCACCCAGGCATTGGCGTTGGTGCTGGCCACGCCCTGGTTGGTGACGGTGAACTGCAGGTCGAAGCTGCGCTCGTCGCCTTCGACCGGCGTGGCCACCGCGTCGCGGACCTGCAGGTCTGCTTCACGGCGCTGGATCTCGACCGTCTGGACCGTGCTCAGGTTGTTGGCGTCATTGGATTCGACGACCTGGCTGCCGCCGTCGGTGCGCAGGTAGAAGCGGCCGGTGCCGACCAGTGCAAACGGCAGCACTGGCGCCACGGACACGGTGTAGCTGGCCTGCGGCGCCAGCACACCGGCATGGGCCACGTTGCCGATCAGCACGTCGTCGTTGTCGCCGATCTCGGAATCCAGGCTGACCCACAGGCTGTCGGTCCAGTTGGCGGCGATGGAATCGCCGTTGCCCTGGTTGCTGACCGTCCACTGGAAGGTGGCGGTGCGGCCGGCCTCCACCTGTGCAGGCATGGTGAATGACGAGACCACCAGATCAGCCCGCGATTGGTAGACCGCGACCGGGCCGAGCACCAACGTGTTGTTGGCATCGCCGACAGCTGATTCGAACACCTGGTTGCCGCTGTCGGTGCGCAAGATGATGCGGTAGTCGCCACGTTCGGGCTGGTCGGATGGCAGGGTGTAGCGCAGCACGGCGTCGTAGCCGCCGTCTACAGCCAGGCTGCCGAAACGGACGACCCAGCCCAGCGAGAGATCACTGGCATCGATGGTGTCATCGAGCGACAGCCAGGCAGCATCTGACCACCACGACTGGCGCGCCGGCACATCGCTGGCGCCCAGGTTTTCGACCCGGAAGCGCAGCGTCAGCTCGGTGCCGGCCCGCACGCTGGCCGGCACGTCGACATCGACGATCTCCAGGTCTGGTGGCGGCGTCAGCAGGATCTCGGTGACGGTCTCCCGCGCCGTGGTGTTATTGCCCTCGGCGGTGTGTTCGTAGACCTCGCCGTAGGCGTCGGTGGCCACCAGCACATGGAAGCTGCCGGTCAAGCCAACCGGCAGGGCGGTCGTCAAGTTGCCGGTGTAGGACTCCATGCGATCGAGCACGCCGAAGTGGCGTGCTTCACCGAGATAGATGTCGCCGGCACCAAGACTGGTGTCGCTGGAAATCCAGACACGGTCGGTCCAACTGGTCTCGCGGGTGCGGCCATCGGGGTCGTCGTTGAGTACTTCCCAGCTGATGCTGATCGGCTCGCCGGAGAACACTTGCAGCGGCGCGACGATGTTGCGCACCACCAGATCAGGCGGGGGTGTCAGGGCGATCGGGGTGAGCGCGGCTGCGCTGGTGTTGTCGGCCTCGGCGCCCGAGGCTGCATTGCCTTCATACAGGTTCTGGTTGATGTCGGCGACCACGAAGAGCCGGTAGGGGCCGGAAATGCCGCGCGGCAACGTGACTGTCAACGCATTGGCATAGGCACCGCCAGCCTCCAGGTACCCCGGGTTGTCGGCGGCACCGAGGTACACGTCACTGCTGTCGAAGTTGTCATCGACCGACAGATAGACCGCGTCCCGCCACAGCGGCACGGTGGTGGCGCCGTTGCCGGTGTTGGACACGGTCCAGCGGACGATGGCTTGTTGGCCGGAGAACGCGTTTTGCGGCGGGGTCACGCTGCTGACCGTCAGGTTGGGCAGCGGCCGCTGAACCAGGGTGATGGTGTCTTCGTCGGCCACCTGGTTGTTGGCCTCGCCGGCCGGGCCCTCGTAGATCTGTCCGCCGACATCGCTGATGACGACGATCTTCCAGGCACCTGTGGCGTCGCGCGGCAGGGTGATGGTCTGCTGCCGCTCGATCGACGCACCGGCGGCGAGGGTGGTTTCCACGCTGAAGTCGCCCAGGTGGCGGATGTCACCGCCGAGTGTGCCGCTGCGTGTCAGGTAGACACGGTCGGTCCAACCGCCGGCGGTGGCTGCAGTGCCGGTGTTGCTGACGGTCCAGCGCAAGGGGATGCTGGCCTCGGTCAGGGCCTCGGCCGGCAGCGAGATCCGGCCCAAGGACAGATCGGGCAGCGGCGGCAGCGAGACGACGATCAGGTCGCTGTCGGTGCGGTTGTTGTTGCCGTCATTCGGATACTCGACGACCTCGCTGCTCGCGTCGGTGGTCACCTGGGCGCGCAGGCGTCCGCTGAAGCCGGTGTTGCCAATGTTGACCGGCAAGGTGATGCGGGCTTCCAGCTGCTGCGTGGCGCCGGCAGCCAGGGGCTGGTCCCGGCGCACGGTGGTTTCGACCGTCCACAGGCTGCCGTCTTCACGCAGCAGCGCAATGCGGTCGTCGCGCGCACCGGCCGCGACGGTGCCGTGGTTGGTGACGGTGTAGCTCACGACCACCGTGCTGCCTGCCAGCACCGCTGCCGCTGCGTCGACGGCATCGACCTGCAGATCAGGCAGTTGCGGCCGGGTGAAGACGATCGACGCCGGCGATGCGGCGTTGTTGTTCTCGAGGTCGTACTCGTACACCTCGTTGTTGTTGTCAGTCAGCACCCGAACGTACCAGGTGCGGCTGACCGTGCTGCTGCCGTTCAGGTCGACCGGGATCGCCACCTCGGCGGAGCGCGCCACCTGGCCACCGGCCACGATGCTGCCGTTGAACCGGGAGACTGGCGTCAGCAGCCGAACGTCCGACGAAAAGTCTGCGGTGGTGGACAGCTGCACCACCTCATTGAAGCTGCCGGCGAAGTCGGCCTCGCCTGCATTGCGCGTCACCCATTCGACGGTCACCGGCGCGCCGGTTGCCGCTTCCGCCGCTGGCAGCGCCACGGCGGTGGCCTGCAGGTCGACGCGCGGCGGCTGGGTGATGGAGAACACCGCCGACACGCTGCGGTTGTCGCTCTCGCCGGCGTGCTCGTTGATGTAGTCGAGGATGTCGGTCTGCACCAGGATGGTGTAGCTGCCGTTGACGATGTTGTCCGGCAGAGTGATCTGCTGCACCCGTGCCACCGACCCACCCGCCGCCACGGGCACGTCCAGCCGGTAATCGCCCAGCACGCGCAGCACCGTGCCAGCGCTGTCGGCCAGGTACACACGGTCATGGAAGTAGTTGAATGACGCGCCATAGCGCGGCAGCATGCTGCCGTTGCCGGTGTTGCGGTCGGTCCAGGAGACGGTGATGGTGCGCCCGGCCGTGGCCTCTGCCGGGTCGACCGCCACATCGGTGACCACCAGGTTGCCCAGCGGTGGCACGTTGATGTCCAGGTCGACCAGCAGTGTGTTGTCGTTGCGGTCGCTTTCGTTCAGGTTGGCAAAGACATCGGTCTGGACGCGCACACGGTAGGCGCCGGTGCTCCAGGTGCCGATAACGGGCAACGCGATGTCCACACTGCGGCTGTAACTCTCGCCGGCGGCCACGCCAGTGGCACCGCCGGCAGCCACGTCGGCCGCAGCGACCACCGCGCCGTCGCTGATGCGGACGACTTGCACGCGGTCGGTCCAGTTCACGTTCTGCGTGCTGCCGGGTCCGCTGTTGTCCGCTGAATAGGCCACACGCAGGGTGGTTCCGAACGTTGCAGGCGACGTGAGTGCGGTAGTCAACCGCACGTTGGTGAGGTCGGCCCGGATGGCCTCGGTCACGGCAAAACTGGGGGAGATGGTGGTGTTGTTGTTGTCGCCGGTGTACTCCGGCACCTGGCCGAAATAATCGGTGGTGATGCGCGCACGGTAGGCACCGGGCGTCAGGCCCACAGGCAAGACCAGGTCGAGGCTGCGCTGCACGCGCTGGCCTACTGCCAGCCCAGGCGGCGCGTTGAAGGTCACCACCTGGCCGAAGACGCGCCCATTGCCGCTGTTGATCAGCTCGACGTAGGTGGTGTTGCCCGAGACCGAGGCAGCGTCACCCTGGTTGACCTCTTCCCACACCAGCGTGATGCGGGTGTTGGCAGGCGACGGCTCGGTTGGCACGCTGATCGCCTCGACCACCAGGTCGGGTGTGGCGGGTGCCGCCAGCGGGAATGTCGCCGTGCCGATCAGTTGGTTGTTGTTCTCGTTGGATTCGATCTGGTTGGCATAGCGGTCTGCCCACACCTGGACGCGGTACTGCCCTTCGGGCAATGACGCACTGACCGGTGGTGTGAAGGTGATGCTCCCTTCATAGGTGCTGCCTGGCCGCAGCCCGTTGGCGGCGATGAATTGGTCGACGAAATGGCGCACCACACCATTGCCGTCGACCAGTTCGACACGGTCGAACCAGTTTCTGGTGGACACCTGCTGGGTGCCCTGGTTGAGACCGACCCAGCGCACCGTGACCGGCTGGCCGAGCGTCACGCTCTCTGGTGCGGTGATCGACTGAATCACCAGGTCGGCAACCAGGGCCGTGGTCACCGACAGGTCGGCAGAGCGTGCAGTGTTGTTGTCTTCGCCGGACAGCTCGTTGATGTTGTTGCCGTGGTCCGTCTGGATGCGTACCTTGTAGGTGCCAGGCAGCAGGCTGTGCGGCACCAGGAAACTGGCGCTGCGTTGCACACTTCCATCGGCTGCGATGGTGTCGTAGAACCAGGCATCGCCCAGCAGAATCGTCGCTTGCTGGGCATTCTCCAGATACAAGCGGTCACGGAAGCCGCTCGCGGTGGCACTGTTGCCCTGGTTGATGGTGGTCCAAGCCACGGTCAGTTCGGTGTTGCCAGCCACCTCGGCGGGTACCGTGATCTGGCTGGCCACCAGATCAGCCAGTGGCGGCACGGCAATGGTCAGCAGGTCGGCCGCTTCGGCAGTGTTGTTGGATTCGTCCGACTCGGGGATGTAGCCAAAGATGTCGCTGACAACCCGAACCCGGTATTCACCCCGGCTCAGGCTGGCCAGGAACGGCAGGTAGAACTCTGCACTGACACTGGATGTCTCGCCGGTACCCAGGTTCAGGTCGTGCTGGTGGTCCCAGCTGTAGCCCACCTCCCCGGTGCTGTTGTTCACCAGTTCGATACGGTCGTACAGATAGGCGTCCACCACGGCGGCGTTGCCTTCGTTGACCACGTCCCAGCTCAGGTAGAGCGTGTCGCCCATGGCGATGTTGGTCGGTGCCGTGACCAGCGCCACCCTCAGATCGGGCTGCGACACGCTGAACGGAGCGCTCAGCACCGCGTTGTTCGACTCACCGCCCAATTCGGCGATGTTGTCGTAGTAATCGGCTGTGATGCGCAGGCGGTACTGGCCGGCCGGAACCTCCGAGGGCAGGTAGACGGTCAGGCTTTGCGTCACTGCCGCGCCCGAGGCGATGGCCGTGCCATTCCAGACTGTTTGCTGGTAGGCCTGGTAGTTGTTGGCCGGGTTGCCATCACCCTGGTTGTCGATGTAGACCAGGTTGCCGTCCAGGTCGACCAGCTCGACGACCGACCAACTGCCGCCCCCGGTGCTGCCGTCGTCGAGGCTGCCGGCGCCTTGGTTGCGCAATTGCCAGCTGACATCCATGCCGGCCTGGTTGCTGGCGTCTTCAGGCACGACCACATCGGTGATGACGAGGTCAGGCACGCTCGGCACAGAGACCACCAGTGGCAGCGCCGCCTGCAAGGTGTTGTTGTTGTCGTTCTCCTCAGACAGATACTGGTAGCCGTCTGCCCAGACTTCAACCTGGTAGGCGCCTGCAGGGATCGCGACGATCAGCGGCAGCGTGAAACTGATCGATTGCGAGTACGACTCGCCCACGGCCAGTGCCTGTGCCCGGTAGACATAGTTGTTGTAGACCTCCACGCCGTCGGCACGGAGCAGACGCACCCTGTCAAACCAGCCGCGCTCCGGTGTGCTGCCCTGCACGCCGTTGTTGCGCACGGTCCATGCCACGGTGATGGTCTGGCCGGCATCCGCCTCAGTGGGCGCAAGCACTTCGGTCACCACCAGATCGGCATCGGCCACCGTCAACGTGGCGGTGTAGGTGTCGTCGGTGGTTTCGCCAGGGGTGCCGTCGCCGTCCTGGTCCAGCGCGTTGCCGGCCAGGTCCTGGATGCCGGTGCCGAGCACCATGGTGTAGTCGCCAGCGGTGGTCTGTGCGGTGAACCAGACCGTGAGCTGGTCGCCGCTGACTTGCACCGAGTAGACGCTGCTGCGCAGGTCATTGCCCGACGGGCCGCTGAAGGCGCGGATGTCGGACGCCGTCACGCTGGCTGGGTCCAGCGCCTCGTCGAAGGTGAAGACCAGGTTGTTGAACTGCGCGCGGCGCAGCGTCTCACCATGGCCCAGCACCGCCGGGCCAGTCTGGTCGACCAGAAAAGCGCCCTCGGCAGCCAGGTTGCCCTGGCCGTCATGGCCCTGCAGGGCATCGGCTGCCATGGACCAGCCGAAGGAACCTTCAGGCAAGCTGCCCGCTGTGAGCCGAAAGCGCAGGGTCGTGCCGCTGAGCACCTCGACCCCCGACACCGACACGCCGGCATCCAGCAAGGCATCAGCCAGCAGCAGGTCGCCAGCCTGCACGGAATCCGGGCGAATGAACTGGTCGAAGGTGATGTCGATGGCTGCGGGCAGGTTGTTCACCGGCCGCGTATCGCTTGGCTGGCTCGACACGACCTGCGGCGCCGGCGGCACGCCGGTAGCGCCGTCCACCTGCAACAGGTATTCACCCTGGGCACCGGCCGCCAACACCTGCACCAGCCAGGCACCGGTGGCATCCACTTGGTAGCCGGCGCTCAAACCGCTGTAGGCGCCACTGGCAGTACCGGTGTCCAGGCGCAGGTCGCCCTGCGGATCGAACAGGCGCAGCACGAACGGCAGGCTGCCGTTGTTCAGCGCTTCGACCCCCAGGCTCAACGCATCTCCCGCGTTGGCCCACACACGGAAGCTCTCGGCCCTGCCGGTGTTGAAGTTGACGATGCTGGCGAGTTCGGCTGCCGACAGGCCCTGCAGCGCTTCACCCGGCAACGTCACCAGGTACTCGGCCGCCTGTGTGGCCTGGCTGGCATCGGCGGCCTGCACCGCATAGTGCAGCAGGCTGACGGTTTCTCCTGGGCGCACCGTGAGCACCCAGCTGCGCTCCAGGGTGTCGGTGTACAGGTTGGCGCTGGACGGCGGCAGTCCGCCATCACCCCAGAGCACCTGTGCGACGGCTGGGTCGTCGAAGAGCGGATTGCCGCTGTCGTCAGTGACCAACCACTTGTCCTGGCTGTCGAAGGATTGCGCATTGCCACTGTCGGTGGCCACCACCTGGGTCCAACTGTCGGAGCCCAGGTTGCTGTTCAAGCGCAAGGTGATGGTGCGTGTTTCGCTGCCGTGGTTGGTCACCTGGTCTAGGTAACGGATGAAGGCGTCTGCTTGCGGCACGAACACCTTGCGATTCAGTTGCCAGCCATTGACTTCATCGCCTTCCAGCGCCAGTGTGCGTCCGGCGGTGTCGAGACTGCCGTTCACCGCAGAGAAGCCCTGGGCGCTGCCGGGGCCGTCGATGCCGTCGGCCTGCAAATAGTTGCCGGTGTCGAATGCGCCTGCGCCTTCGTCGGCAGAGCCGTTGATCTGGCCATCACTCTGGACGCGCCAGATGTAGCCGGCACCGTCCGACGCATAAAGGTCGGTTGCGTACTCGCCCACCAGTTCTGCCACACCGGCGGCCACGCCGGTCGAGGCCTTGCCGTCGAACGCGCCCAGCACCGCGCCGGTGGGGCCGATTGACTGCGGCAGGCCGTTGACGGCGCCCACGTCGAAGGTGGCGCCGCGTGTCACCACCATGCTGTAGCGGGCCCCGCTGTCAGCCCGCGGGCGGGCATACAGCGTCACTGCAGTGTCGCTGCGGTTGGTGAAGTCCAGGATGGCGCGGTCTGCCTCGGGGGTGGCGATGGCTGCACCCACCAGAACCCCTGTGCCGGTGTCCAGGTTGCCAGAATCGTCGAACAGGCCCAGCCGCAGATTGGCCACAGGCACTGTGCCCTCGACCGCCACCACGATGGTTGCACTCTGGCCCGCCTCGAGCGTGAAACGGAAGAAATCCCAGTCGCTGATCACCGCGCCGGTGCCGGCGTTGAAGCCAGGCGAGAAACGGCCCACGCTGGCCAGGCGGTCGATGTCGTCGCCCAGGCTGAGGCTGGTGCTGTCCAGGTCTTCAGCGTTCGTGCGGGTGTGGTTGCCCGGCTGCTGCACACCGCCGATCTCGACGAACTCCCGCTGCACGTCGGCGCCCACCACGACGCCGACGTTGTAGTTGCCCACCTCGCCATTGGGCGACCACAGGCGCAATGTCCAGGTACCGCCGGTGCCGACGCCGATGCCCGGGATCAGCAACGCCCGCCCGGCCTGGGTCGTGGCGGCAGACGCCACGACCTGGCCCGAGGGATCGATGATCTCCAGCGCCACCTGCGGCAAGGGCGATCCGGACTGACCCAGCACGGAACTGATCACCGCCTCGAAGGTTTGCCCCTGCTGCAGTTCGATCTCGAACGCATCGACGTCAGTGTCGCTCACCAGCGTGGCGTTGCGGCCGCTGGAATAGACCAGCGCGCCCAGCGGCTCGCGTGGTGCCAAGGCCGGCAGCAACGAGACTTCGGTGTCGGTGGAAAAGCGCAGCACAAACGGGTCGCGTGCCTGCGTGGACGGGTTGGCGTCAAACGGATTGCCAGCCAGATCCTGGAACATCCATTCAGAGAACCGCAACTCGTATGTGCCGCCTTCCAGGGCGCTGTAGAGATTGATGCTGAGCGTGCGGCCGTCTTCGGACCAGACACCGTTCCAGTTCGGGTAGACGGCGACACCGGCCGCGTTGTAGAACGTGGCGGACGGCCAGTGCTTGACCATCGGCTCGCTGAACACCAGCCGCAGCTGCTGGTCGGCGCCAATCTCGGCCTGGTCGTCCGGCACCCGGCTCTGCAGCGTGGGCGCCAGGTTGTCCACTGTGAACGCGTAGACGATGCGGGCCGACGGCTGGCCGGTGAGGTCCTGCACCGCACCGGCTGCCAGCACCAGGCTGTAGTCGCCCTCGGCCAGATCGGCCGGCAACACCAGACCGACACCAGCGTCGCTGTTCCAGGGCTGCAGGGTCAAGGTGCCCAGGCTGTTGCCTTCTGCATCCAGCAGCTCGGCCGGCTGCAGCCGGTCAGCGCGCACCGCTTCACTGAAGCCGATGGACTGCCAGGGCGACGAGCCCGAGACCCTGCCGTCAGCCAGGCTGGACCAGCTCGGCGCAGGCGCGCGGTTCTCACCCTGCGCACCCACCAGAGAGAGCAGGAATTGCGCGTCCACATCCGAGCTGATCGCCAGGCTCAGGCGCGCACCCACTGCAACCGACACATCCCAGGACCAGCCGGATTGCGTTGCAACGGCTGTGGCCACGAGCGCATTGCCATCAGCGTCGTCCACCTGCAGCACCGGGGTCCAGTCAGCGCTGCCCAGGCTGGCGTCGGCCACCGTGCTGATGTGGATGCGCACGGTCGACGCCGTGGCGGTGGCGTCGAAATAGGCCGGCGCAATCGGCGCTTCGGCCTGCGGGCTCAGGCCACTGCCAGTGGCCAGGATCGGATTGACCACGGCCGCCAGTTGCCCGGCGGCCAGACCCAGTTCATCGCTGCTGTCCGGGTCGAGGCTGACATTGCGGGCAGCCACCAAGGTGTAGCTGACCGGCGCGAGCGACCGCGACGGATCCCAGTACAGATCGGCACGCAGGTAGTAGGTGCCCGCCGTGTCGGCCAGAAAGGTCGGCAGACCGACCGGGCCGTCCCATGCCTTGTTCTCGCCAACCCGGGTGGCAGCAGCAACCTGCCGTCCCTGGCTGTCCAGCAGTTGCAGGTAGCCTTGCTGCCCGCTCAGCGTGGTCAGGACCTCCAGCGTCTCGCCCTCGGCCAGACTGATGGCGTAGACATCGGTCGCAGTGCGTCCGTCATTGGCCTGCGGGGTGAGCCGGCCCACCACGGCCGTGCGCGCCGCACCGGGCAGCGGCAGCACGCGGAAGTCGTCCAGCCACTGCGCCTGGGCAGGCTGGTCGTTGCCACCTGCGCTGCTGTGCAGGTCTTCGGTTTCCAGGATGGCGTCCACCGCAGCGTGCAGCGTCCAGGCCAGCGTACCGGGATGCCCGGCCGATGGGTCGTTCGACCGCTCTGCCGTCAAGACGATTTCATAAGTGCCGGTGGTCGGCGCCACGGTGCCCTGCAGCAGCAGCACAGGCTGCTGCAACGCTTCGGCAACCACGGTCACGCCATCCGGCGCAATGATCTGCAGGCGACCGAAGAACGCACTCCAGCTGCGGTTGTCGAAGGTGGCCACCACGCTCAGCAACTGGCCCTCGGCCAGGTTGACTGCATAGCGCACCGAGCCCGGCATGTCTTGCGGCGCAGAGGACAGGTTGCCCGATTGCGTCTGCGCCACGCGCGCGCCGCCCTCGGCAGGGCCGACGGCGGTCAGGCGCAGGGGTTGACTGGCCGTCTCCGCCTGCGGTTGGAGGTTCACCTGCGGCGCTGCCGCCATGACGGCAGCACGCGCATCCATCCAGGCGCGCGCAGAGACAGTCGCTGTCACCGCCGGGATGTTGCTGACCGGCATCAGGTCAGCGGACAACAGCAGGCGCGGCTCCAGCGCCTCCATCATCAACTTGCGCTTGAACGGCAGGGCCGTCTTGCCGGCAGCAGGCCGTGCTGACCGGGGGGAATCAGCCTTGGCCGGTGCAGCGGCACCAGCCCATGCAGTCAGTGAACGCCCGACCGCTGCTTGCAGCAGCTCTGTGAACTTGCGCATGCCGAAATCCTCCGTGGGTCGTCAACCGCAAGCAGGCAGGCATGGGTCTGGACCACGCCGCCGTCAGCCCTGCAACGTGGGCTGCTCCAACTGGCCGAGGCGGTGACGATGTGTTGTCATCAAATCAGGACTGGAATGGACGCTGCGTACCGGGTGCCGCCAGCGTGTCGAGAAAACCTGTCAGACGGCCTGCGCCGGGTTGCGGTTGCGGCGCGCTGCAGCGCCAGCCACCAGCCCCAGGCCGGCCAGGAGCAGCGCCAGGCTGGCTGGCTCAGGCACGGCGGTGATCGAGATCTCCGCAGCGTAGCCGTTGGGGCTGCCGAAAGCGTAGTAGCCGGGCATCGGACCCGAGCCGCTCTGCACGACGATCTGGTCTGGCAGGAAGTAGACGGTTGCCGAGCCGGTCGGTGCAGAGAGCTTGATCTCGAAGGTTGCCGACACCACATCGCCGAAAGTGGCAGCGCCTGCCGACGTTCCGCCAGCGATCGAAAATGGTTGCAAAGTGAGCGACAAGTCGTCGAGAAACGCGTATTGGTTGCGCAGGCTTGCAACGTCGCGGGCGTCAGGCGATGCAGTCGCACCGTTGAAGATCGAGCCGGCTTCTAAAACCGTCAAGGTCAGCACAGCGGCGTCATAAGCCAACCACACATCACCGTCGGTGAAGGTGCTGGTACCGCCATCCGGCAGCGTGTCGTCGAACCACCACAACGTGAAGGTCTCGCCGGCGATCGGCGCCACGTTGTCGATACCAGGCACGAAGCGCATATCGACAACGGCTTGCGCTGCACCGGACAACGACAGGCCAAAAACAGCCGCCGCAGCTGCCGTGCGAACCCATTGCAGAACATTGAAATTTGCCAATTGACACTCCAGATCAAGGCGGAACACATCAGCGAAACGCTGGCGCATCGAGGTGGCGTTGATGATGGCACAGGCACCTTCGGCATCAACTGGCACAACCGGTTCCTGCACCCCCCGACTCACGGGGAGAACATGCCGCTGGCAGCGCAGCGGCAGGGCTGCCCGGCCGGTCGGACGCTGTCGCATGAAAGGGTTAACCCAGGTCTGGGGCGGCTCGCTGTTCAGCTGCACTGCGGCCGAGTGCCCGACATGCGACCCGGTGGATGGTGCAGACTTGTGGCGTGCGCAGAACAAACCACACAGGCATGCCGAGTGGCAACAACGTCGGACTTTGTTTGCTGCTCATCCCCATCGGGAGCATCGTCTGGGTTGTTCAGACTGGCGTGGTGCTTCCGTTCGATCAAGCCCGGTTTCTGCTGCTTGGCGGAGGCTTGCTCACACTGCCGTTTGTCGCGCTGTGGTGGGCAGCGTTCGGGCGGGTCTGGCGCGACCGCAGGTTGATCCCGATGACGCTTTTTTTGCTGTGCCTGTGGTTCGGTGCGGGCTTGTTTCTCGTTGCCAAGCTCAACGCCGCGCTCGACTTCAGCGTGACCCCGGTGCTCCATTACCGCAAGATCGTTGAAGCCCGCCAGATCTCGGCGTCGCGGCAGTGCGTGGTGACCTTGGACCAACCGGTTGGTGCGGTGCACGTGGCCTGGTTGCCGGCCAGCTATTGCACCGGCGTTCAGACGCATGTGGACGGCCTGTCCCTGCAACTGAGCCCTGGCGCGCTGGGCATGCCTTGGGCAAAGGCCTACGCGCTGGTGCGCGACCTGGACGGGTTCAAGGCCCGTCTCGGCATCCCGTGAGGCAGGTTCGGCATCTGGCCAGTTCGACATCTGGCCCGACCGGCGGCGGCCAGGTCGGCAGCAGGCCAGTTCAGTCGACCCTGGCGCCTGAAGCCTTCACCACAGGTCCGTACTTCGCCAGTTCGGCCTTCACGAAGGCACCGAACTGCTCGGGCGTGCCGGGTGCCGGCTCGGCCATCAGCTGGGCCATGCGCGCCTTCACCATCGCCTGCACGGCGTTCGTCAGCAGGTTGATGAGCACCTGCTGGATCTGGATCGCGCGGCAAAAAATTCGCGGCAGCTCGACGAGCGCGGTGTGCACGACGACGTGATCACGCAGCAGCGGCCGCATCAGCTGCAGGCTCGCCTCGAGTCCCGCTGCGAGATCGACCTCTTCGAGCTTGCCCTGTTGCGGCCGTGAAAAGAGCCGAAGGCCCGCGACGATCTGCGCGCTGCGCTCGGCGCCCGCTTTCACCGAGCGCAAGAGGCGCTCCCAGTCGGTCTGCAAGAACGCGAAGTCGATCTCGTCTTTGTAGGCAGCGACTCGCGCGTCCGGCGGATGCGCGGCTTCGTAGAGGCGCAAGAGCTCGATCACCTGGCGGAAGTATTGGTCGATGAACTCGACGTTGCCGTAGATGAAGTTGATCGGGTT
>JBBRVT010000049.1:0-15061 GCA_038246615.1 Burkholderiales bacterium | reverse complement strand
CTCGCCCCAGCATGGCACAGCTTGCGCCACGCCTCCCCTCGCTGCGATGCCATTCTTGCCCCGCGTGGCAACCGAAGGCACGGACCATCCTGGTCGCCAGCGCCGGCCGCCAGGCCACGTTGATCATCGGGCCAGCCGGCAGCATCGTCGGCGCCCAGCCGATCACGTCAGCGCAGCACTGACAGCACCCCCAACAAATCCGGGATTTGCAAATGACCACTGCCATGTTGTTCATCGCCGGCCTCGTCGGCCTGGTGGCCGGCGCCGAATTGCTGGTGCGCGGCGCGTCGAAATTGGCGCTGTCGTTCGGCCTGTCGCCGTTGGTGGTGGGGCTGACGGTGGTCGCCTTCGGCACCGGCGCACCGGAAGTGGCGGTGTCGGTGGGCGCCGCGCTGTCGGGCCAGACCGACCTGGCGGTGGGCAATGTGGTGGGCAGCAACATCCTCAACGTGCTGTTCATCCTGGGCGTGTCTGCGCTGATCACGCCGCTGGTGGTCAACCGGCAGTTGATCCGCCAGGAGGTGCCGATGATGGTCGGCGTGTCGGTGCTGTTGATGGTGCTGTCGCTGGACCGACGCATCAGCACGTTCGACGCGCTGCTGCTGCTGGCGTTGATGATCGGCTACACCACCTTCCTGGTGCGGCAGTCGCGGGCACAGACGGCGCTGGCCAAGCAGACCGGATCGGATGACAGCGATCTGCCGCGCATGGAGCCTGGCGCCTGGGATTCGAAGCTGCCAGCACAGATCGGGTTGATCCTGGCCGGGCTGGTGCTGCTGGTGGCGGGCTCGCAAGGGCTGCTGACCGCCGCCATCACGATCGCCAAGGCCTTCGGCGTCAGCGACCTGGTGATCGGCCTGACCATCGTCGCGGCCGGCACGTCGCTGCCCGAGGTGGCCACTTCGGTGATGGCGGCCATCCGCGGCCAGCGCGACATCGCGGTGGGCAATGTAGTGGGCAGCAACATGTTCAACATCCTGGGCTGCCTGGGGCTGGCCGGCCTGGCCACCGGCGGCAGCGGGCTGCCGGTGCCGCCTGCAGCGCTGGCCTTCGACCTGTGGGTGATGCTGGCGGTGGCGCTGGCCTGCCTGCCGATCTTCATCACCGGACGCGAGATCGCCCGCTGGGAAGGCGGCGTGTTCGTGGCGTACTACGTCGCCTATGTCGCCTGGCTGGTGCTGCAGGCCCAGCAGCATGCCGCAGCACAAACCTTCTCGGCCGCGATGCTGGGCTTCGTGGTACCGCTGACGGTGGTGACCCTGATGGTGGTGCTGCTCAAGCCGTCCAGCAATCGCAAGCGTCCCGACGCTAGCGGGCGTTGAGGCGGCGCCGCCGCTTGAACCACACATGCAGGCGCCACAGCAAATGCACCAGCCCGTACACCATCAGGCCGAAGCCGCAGGCGAAGATGCTCAGGCCGAGCAGCAGCGGCTTGCCCACCTGCTGCAGGCCGGCCCAGCTGCGCTGCAGCCAGTTGCCCTGCATGGCCTTTGGGTCTGACGGCAATGCGGCGGCGCCTGATGGCAGCGCCGGAACCGGCCCGGCAGTGCCAAGGATGGCACTGCCCAGCTTCCAGGCGGCGTAGTACACCGGCGGAAAGGTGATCGGGTTGGTCACCAGGGTGCTGGCCACTGCGGTGGGCACGTTGGCACGCAATGCCACCGCCACTGCCGCCGAAAACGGGATCTGCGCGATCGGGACCAGGAAGGCGAAAAAAACGCCGATGCCCGCCCCCAGCGCGATGCCGCGCCGGCTCATGTGCCACAAGCGGGGGTGGTGCAATGCCGGGCCCAGCCAGCGCAGCCAGCGGTTGCCGGCCAAGGCCTCGGGCGAAGGCATCAGCCGGCGCAGCCGCTCGAGCAGCGTCATGCGTCAGGGTCCGGCAGGCGGTGGCGCAGGGCCGGCGCGCGAAGGCAGGTTCAAATGAATCGCCGCCTTGGCCAGCAGGTTGGCCGACACCGGCGCGGTGACGAACAGGAACAAGGTGATCAACAGCGCCTGCAGCCCTGTCTCGCCTTGCGACCAGGCCAGCACCATGCCGGCCAGCAACATCCCGCCCACGCCCAGCGTGGCGGCCTTGGTGGGCGCATGCAGGCGCATGAAGAAATCCGGGAAACGCAGCAGCCCGATCGCACCGACCAGGGTGAACAGCGCGCCCACCAGCAACAGCGCAGCAGCAACGCACTGCAACCACAGCGGCAGATCGGTCAGCGACGAAGCGGCGTTTGTCATCGCGTTCACTCCACCACGTCGCCACGGGTGACGAAGCGCGCCACCGCCACGGTAGACACAAAGCCCAGCATCGCGATCAGCAGCGCCACGTCGAACAGCAGCGAGGTATCCAGGCGCAGCCCCAGCAGCACGACCAACCCGACGGTGCTGATGTAGAGCGTGTCGAGCGCGAGCAGCCGGTCTGGCAGCGACGGGCCGCGCAGCAGCCGCACGCCGCACAGTGCCATGGCCAGCGCCACCGCCACCAGCGAGATGTCCAGGGCCCATTGCAGGATCATGGTGTGAAGATCTCCATCAGCGGTTGCTCGTAGCGCTGCTTTATTTGCGCGGCCAGCGCCGCCGGGTCGCTGGCGTCCAGCGCGTGTACCAGGATTTGCCGGCCGGCTTCATCGACCACGCAAGACACAGTCCCAGGCGTGGTGGTGATCACCAGCGCCAGCAGGCTGATGCCCATCGGGTGTTGCAGGTCAAGCGGCACCGGCACCCACATCGGCTGCGGCCGCGCAGTGGGTGACAACACCAGTCGCGCCACGGCGATGTTGGAGACGACGATATCCCACAGCACCAGCGCGGCAAAGCGCAGCACCAGGCGCCAGCGCCGCACCCCAGCGGCCGGCCACAGAAAGCCATGCAGCAACTGCGGCAGCCCCCAGCCCAGCACCGCAGCCGTGATCAGCTGCGGCAAGGCCACGCTTTGCTGCAGCAGCAGCCAGGCCACGGCCAGCAGCAGCGACAGCAGCGGGTGCGAAAAGGCGCCGCGGGGCTTCATCGCGTGGCTCCGCTGGCTGAAGACGCGGCCGCTGCCGGTGCCGAAGCCGGCGGCAATGCCGCCACGGGCCGGCGCCCGGTGTAGGGCTCGGTGCTGACGGCGCGCTCGCCACCCAGCTCGGGCAGCACCGCGCGGGCATAGGCGGCGGTGTCGGCCAGCTGGCGCGCTGCGGCGTCGGTGTAGGCGGCCAGCGGTGCAGCCGCCGCAGCCAGCGCCACACTGGCGGCCAGCAGCGACACGGTGGCCACCAGCAGCCGGCCGCTGGCGCCTGCAGCGGCCGTTGTGCCTTCATGCTGAACCTGCCAGAACAGCAGGCTGCCCGCGCGCGCCAAGCCCACCAAGGTGCAGAAGCCCACCGCCAGCACGACCCCCCACACAGGCACGGCCCAGGCATGGCCCCAGGCGGCCTGCAACAGCATCACCTTGCCGATGAAGCCGGGCAGCGGCGGCAACCCGGCCATGCTGGCTGCGGCCAGCAGCAGCAGCAGGCCCAGCAACGCCGGTTGGGCCACCGCCGGCGCCGGCTGCAGCAGGCCGCCCACGTCGCCGCGCTGTGCGGCCACCAGTTCGGCCAGCAGAAACAAGCCGGCCACCACCAAGGTGCTGTTGACCATGTAGAACAACGCCGCAGACCAGGCTGCCGGACCGAACAGCCCCACCGCAGCCAGGATGGTGCCCACCGAGGCCACTGTCAGCCAAGCCACCAGCCGTTGCAGCGTGCCTGCCGCCAGCGCACCCAGCACGCCGACGGTGCAGGTCAGCAGCGCCAGCGGCAACAGCACCAGCGCGGCGCTGCCCGGCAGCGTCACGCCATGCACCCGCAAGATGGCGTAGACGCCGACCTTGGTCATGATCGCGAAGAGCGCCGCCACCGGCGCGCTGCTGGCGGCATAGGTGGCCGGCAGCCACAGCGACAACGGCGCCAGAGACGCCTTGAAACCGAACACCACCAGCAGCAGCAGCGCCGCCGCCTGCAGCAGCCCGGCATCGGCAGGCGCCACCTGCGGAGCGCGCAGGGCCAGATCGGCGAAGTTCAGCGTGCCCGTGATGCCATACACCAGCGCCGCACCGACGAGAAACAGTGCCGACGCGAGCAGATTGAGCAGCACGTAATGCAGCCCCACCCGCAGCCGCAACGGCCCGCCGCCGTGCAGCATCAGCACATAGCTGGAAATTAGCAACACCTCGAAGAACACGAACAGGTTGAACAGGTCGCCGGTGAGAAAGGCGCCGTTGAGACCCATCAACTGAAACTGGAACAGCGCGTGGAAGTACCGCCCATGGGCGTCCCAGCCACCACTGGCGTACAGCAGCACCGGCAAGGCCACCGCAGCACCGAGCACCAGCATCATCGCGGCCAGGCGGTCCACCACCAGCACGATGCCGAACGGCGCCGGCCAGTCGCCGAGACGGTAGACCGTCAGCGCGCCGGTGTCGGCCTGCAACGCCAGCAGCAACGCGATGACTCCGCCCAGCGCGGTGGACGCCAGGGCCAGCGCGCGCGCCCAGCGCAGCCGCCGGTGGCCGTGGCCGCTGCCCTCGTGGTCGCCCAGCAGCAGCAGCGCGATGGCCGTGACTGCAGGCAACAACACCGGCAGCACCGGCAGCTGGCTGGCGAGGCTCATCGCGCGCCTCCAGGCGGTGCGTCATCGGGGGCCTGGCCGGGCACGCCGGGGGCGCCGGGTTCCGCGCCGTCAACATGGTCGGTGCCGTTGTCGGCGTTGCTTCGCAAGGCCAGCTCGATCAGAAAGCCGGTGGTGGCGAAGCCGATCACGATCGCGGTCAGCGCCAGGGCCTGCGGCAGCGGGTCGGTCAGCAGCCTGCTGCCGTCCGACAGGATGGGCGCCGCGTCGCGCCACAGCCGGCCCATCGTGAAGATGAACACGTTGACCGCGTAGCCCAGCAGCGACATCCCGAGCACCACCGCGAAGCTGCGCCCGCGCAGCAGCAGCCAGATGCCGGTGGCGCTGACCACGCCGATGCCGGTGGCCATCAGGAATTCCATCGACAGCAGCGGTGCGGCGCCTGTCATGGGCGTGCGCCTTCTTTGCTGGCGTTGCCCAGCACCGACAGGGTGAGCAGGGTGGCGCTGACCACCGTGATGTAGACACCCAGGTCGAACAGCGCGGCAGTGGCCAGTGCCAGTTCACCCAGCAGCGGCAGCACCGGATAGCCGAAGGCGCTGGTGAGGAACGGCCGGTCGAACACGAACGCGCCCAGCCCGGTCAGCACGGCGATGCCCAGCCCGATGCCGATCCACACCACGAAGCGGCGCCCGCCGCGGGCATGCATGACCTGCTCGGCCCGCTGCTGGCCCAGCGCCATGAACTGCAGCACCAGCGCCACCGCCGTCACCAGCCCGGCAATGAAGCCGCCGCCGGGCAGGTTGTGGCCGCGCCAGAAGATGTACACGCTGACCACCAGCGCCAGCGGCAGCACCAGTTGCGCAGCCATGCGCAGCAGCAGCGGCGGCTCGGCAAAGCCCCAGGGCCGGCCAGCGACGTCAGTACGGGACCGACGCACGCGCCAGCCGTCCATCAGCGCCAGCACGCCGACGGCGGCAATGCCCAGCACGGTGATTTCGCCGAAGGTGTCGTAGCCGCGGAAATCGACCAGGATCACATTGACGACATTGGTGCCACCGCCTTCGGGCAGGGCCTGGTCCAGGAAGAAGCCGCTGATCGACGCATGGTCGCGGGTCATCACCATCCAGGCCAGCCAAGCCAGGCCACCGCCGCCGGCCAATGCCAGCGCGGCGTCGCGCCAGCGGCGGCGCGTGCTGCTCTCGCGCGGCGTGGTGGGCGGCAGCAGCGCCAGGCCCATCAGCAACAGCACAGTGGAGACCACTTCGACCGACAACTGCGTCAGCGCCAGGTCGGGTGCCGACAACGCGACGAAGGCCAGCGAGGTGACCAGCCCCACCAGGCTCACCAGCACCACAGCAGTCAGCCGCTGGTGGTGGCCTGCCACCAGCGCCATGCAAGCCATCAGCAGCAGGGCCCAGGCGACCCAGGCCGGCGCCTGCGCGGCCAACAGCGCACGCGTGCCCTGCGACGGCATGGCACCCGGGCCGCCCGCCAGGGCCCAGCCGGCGGCCAGCACGGCCGCGCCCAGCATCCAGGCGACGTGGCGTTGCAGCGAGCCGATCTCCAGCACGGCGGTGGCGCGCCGCGCAAAACCGAACAACCCGTCCACGGCCTGGGTGAACAGCAGCCGGCCGGTGATGCCCGGCAGGTGCACCCGATGCAACTTGCTGTCTTTCTGCAACCGGAAGTACATCGCCACGCCACCGGCGACCGCCACCACGCTCATCAGCAGCGGCAGGTTGAACCCGTGCCAGATGGCCAGCGTGTACGCGGGTGGTGCGGTGCCCAGCACCGCGCCGGCGGCCAGGTGCACCATCGGCCCGTAGGTCAGCGCCGGCAGCAGGCCCACCAGCAGGCAGAGCGCGACCAGCAGCACCACCGGCGCCTTCATCAGCCACGGCGGCTCATGCGGATGCTTGTTGGGCAGATCGACTGGCAGGCCGTTGAAGAACACGTCATGAATGAAGCGCAGCGAGTAAGCCATGGAGAACACGCCGCCCAGCGTGGCTGCCAGCGGCACCAGCAGACCCAGCACCGGGCTGCCAGGGCTGGTCAATGCCTCGGCGAAGAACATTTCCTTGGACAGGAAGCCGTTGAGCAACGGCACGCCGGCCATGGCTGCAGCCGCCACCATCGCCAGCGACGCTGTCCAGGGCATGAACCGCAGCAGACCGCCCAGGCGGCGCATGTCGCGGGTGCCGGTCTCGTGGTCGATGATGCCGGCGGTCATGAACAGTGCGGCCTTGAAGGTGGCGTGGTTCAGGATGTGGAACACCGCCGCCACTTCCGACAGCGGTGAATTCACCCCGATCAGGAACACGATCAGCCCCAGGTGGCTGATCGTGGAATAGGCCAGCAACGCCTTGATGTCGTGCTTAAACACCGCCACCCAGGCGGCAAACACCATGGTCACCAGCCCGGTGGTGGCCACCACTGCCTCGAACAACGCGCTGCCGCCCAGCACCGGGTAGAGCCGCAGCAGCAGGAAGATGCCGGCCTTGACCATCGTGGCCGAATGCAGGTAGGCCGACACCGGCGTGGGCGCAGCCATCGCCTCAGGCAGCCAGAAATGGAACGGGAACTGCGCGCTCTTGGTGAAGCAGCCCACCAGCACCAGACCCAGCGCCAGCGGGTAAAGCGGGTGGGCACGCACCAGGTCGCCACGCTCGAGCAGCACGGACAGCTCGAAGCTGCCGCCGATGTGGCCCAGCACCAGCACCCCGGCCAGCAGCACCAGCCCGCCGCCGCCGGTGACCGTCAGCGCCATGCGTGCGCCGGCCCGGGCGGCGGCGCCGCCGTCCGCCTTGCTGCCCCAATAGCCCACCAACAGGAACGACGAAACGCTGGTGAGCTCCCAGAACACCACCAGCAGCAACAGGTTGTCGGACAGCGCAATGCCCAGCATCGCGGCCATGAACAGCATCAGCAGGCTGTAGAACTTGCCCGCAGGGTCGTCGGCGTGCAGGTACCAGGCGGCATACAGGATCACCAGCAACCCGATGCCGGTGATCAACAGGCCGAACATCAGCGCCAGGCCGTCCAGCCGCAGCCCCAGGTTCAGGCCGATGGCAGGCAGCCAGTCGACATGCGACAGCAGCACCTGACCGCCAAACACTGCGCCGGCTTGCGCCAGCAGCAGTGCCAGCGCCGCAGCGGTGACAGCCGCCGCCAGCCAGGCAGTGAGCTGGCGCCGCGCCGGCGTGTTGGAACGGCCTGCGGCCCAGCAGAGCAGCGTGCCGGCGAGCAGGGGCAACAGGACAATGGCGGCAAGCAAGGACATGCGGTCGGGCGCGGCAACTTCAGAAAGGCGCTGGTGTGCGCCGCAGGCAGTGTAGGAGAGCAGCCAGGCCGGCCTTGAAAAAGCTGTTGGCGGGCGCCCGTGCCAGCCAACGTGTGTGTCAGCCTGCACGGATTTCAGCCAAGGACGTCAGAGGCCGACCTACACTGCCAAGTTCCCTCATGTCACCGCGCCTTTGACCGACGCCACCGCCATGCGCACCACCACCATCGCCCAAGCCGACCTGATCGACAGCGTGGCCGCCGCGCTGCAGTACATCAGCTACTACCACCCGGCCGACTTCATCGCCCATCTGGCGCGCGCCTACGAGCGTGAGCAGGGCCCGGCGGCCAAGGACGCGATCGCGCAGATCCTCACCAACTCGAAGATGTGCGCCATGGGCCACCGGCCGATCTGCCAGGACACCGGCATCATCAACGTGTTCCTGAAGATCGGCATGGACGTGCGCTGGGAAGGCTTCACCGGCAGCATCGAGGACGCCGTGAACCAGGGCGTGCGCCAGGCCTACCTCGACCCCGACAACCTGCTGCGCGCCAGCGTGCTGGCCGACCCCATCTTTGCGCGCAAGAACACCGGCGACAACACGCCGGCGGTGATCCACATGACGGTGGTGCCCGGCAACACGGTCGACGTGACGGTGGCCGCCAAGGGCGGCGGCAGCGAGAACAAGAGCAAGCTGCAGATGCTCAACCCCAGCGACAGCATCGTCGACTGGGTGCTCAAGACCGTGCCCACCATGGGCGCGGGCTGGTGCCCGCCGGGCATGCTGGGCATCGGCGTGGGCGGCACGGCCGAGAAGGCGGTGCTGCTGGCCAAGGAAGCGCTGATGGACGACATCGACATGTACGATCTGCTGGCACGCGGCCCCAGCAGCAAGCTCGAAGAATTGCGCATCGAGCTGTACCAGAAGGTCAACGCGCTGGGCATCGGCGCGCAGGGCCTGGGCGGCCTGACCACCGTGCTGGACGTGAAGATCAAGACCTACCCCACCCATGCCGCCGGCTTGCCGGTGGCGATGATCCCCAACTGCGCCGCGACCCGCCACGCCCACTTCGTGCTGGACGGCAGCGGCCCGGTCTACCTGGACCCGCCCAGCCTGGACCTGTGGCCCGACGTGACCTGGGCGCCCGACTACAACAAGAGCCGCCGTGTCGACCTGAACACCCTGACGCCGGCCGAGGTGGCCAGCTGGAAGCCGGGCGACACCCTGCTGCTGAACGGCAAGATGCTCACCGGCCGCGATGCCGCGCACAAGCGCATCCAGGACATGCTGGCGCGGGGCGAGCCGCTGCCGGTGGACTTCACCAACCGCGTCATCTACTACGTCGGCCCGGTCGACCCGGTGCGCGACGAGGTGGTGGGCCCGGCCGGCCCGACCACCGCCACCCGCATGGACAAGTTCACCGAGATGATGCTCGGCCAGACCGGCCTGATCAGCATGGTCGGCAAGGCCGAACGCGGCCCGGTGGCCATCGAGGCCATCAAGAAGCACCAGAGCGCCTACCTGATGGCGGTGGGCGGCGCCGCCTACCTGGTGGCCAAGGCCATCCGCGGTGCCGAAGTGGTGGGCTTTGCCGACCTGGGCATGGAAGCCATCTACGAGTTCGACGTGCAGGACATGCCGGTGACGGTGGCCGTCGACTCGCAGGGCACCAGCGTGCACACCACCGGGCCGAAAGAGTGGCAGGCCCGCATCGCCGGCATCCCGGTGAACGCGGCCTGACCGCGGCGCATCAGAAGCCCGCCCCGTCCTCGCCGGCCGCCGCCGGCAGCCGCCGACAGGCTCCTAGCGGCCGTCGGCCAGCTTGAACACCGCCACCGCGTCCACCAGCAGGCCGGCCTGCTGCCGCAGGCTCTCGGCCGCAGCGGCGCTCTCCTCGACCAGCGCGGCGTTCTGCTGTGTGCTCCGGTCCAGCTCGGTGACAGCCTGGCCCACCTGGCTGACACCGGCGCTTTGCGCGCCGCTGGCCGAGCTGATCTCGCCGACGATGTCGGTCACCCGCTGGATCGCGCCCACGATCTCGGTCATCGTGCTGCCGGCCCGGCCCACCAGCGCGGTGCCGTGTTCCACCCGCTCGACGCTGGCGCTGATCAGCGCCTTGATCTCGCGCGCTGCCTCGGCGCTGCGCCGGGCCAGGCTGCGCACCTCGCCGGCCACCACCGCGAAGCCGCGGCCCTGCTCGCCAGCGCGGGCAGCCTCGACCGCCGCGTTCAGCGCCAGGATGTTGGTCTGGAAGGCGATGCCGTCGATCACGCCGATGATGTCGGCGATCTTGCGGCTGCTGTCGTTGATGCCGCGCATGGTCTCGACCACCTCGCCAACCACCGCACCGCCGCGCTCGGCCACGGCCGATGCACCGGCGGCCAACTGGCTGGCCTGGCGGGCGCTGTCGGCGTTGTTGCGCACCGTGACCCCCAGCTCTTCCATGGTGGCCGCCGTCTGCTGCAAGGCGTTCGCCTGCTGCTCGGTGCGGTCGGAGAGATCCTGGTTGCCCTGGGCGATCTCGGCGCTGGCCGTGGCCACGCTCTGCGACCCCATGCGCACATTGGCCACCGTCTGGGCCAGCGCATGCTGCATGGTCTGCAGCCAGGCCAGCAGGCTGGTGCTGTCGCCGGCACGCACCTGCACCCGCGTGCTCAGGTCGCCCTGTGCCACCGCACGCGCCACGGCCACTGCCGCATGCGGCTCGCCGCCCAGCAGCCGGGTGAGCCGGCGGGTGATGGCCAGTGCCAGCACCAGGCCCAGCAGCACGGCCGCCGTCAGCCCGCCCGCGATGGCGGCACGGGCCTGGGCATAGAAGACCTCGGCCCGGTCGGCAGCGGCCTTGCCGCCTTCCTGGTTGAAGATGATCAGCGCATTGACCTGGCCCACCACCTCGTCGAACAGCATGCTGGAGGCACCGTCGGCCAGGTCGAAGGCGTCCTGCTGGCTCTTGGCGCCGGCGGCAATCACACGCTGCTGCGACGCGGTGTAACTGGCCCAGCCCTTGTCGATCTTGTCCAGCGCCGCACGCTCGTCATCGCTGTACACGGCTGCCCGGTAGCCGGCCAGCAGGCTGTCCACCGTCTTGCCCGAGGCTGCCATCTTGTCGCGGTACTCGGCCTGGTAGCTCTTGTCGTCGGTCTTGCTGTACTTGATCTCGTACTCGCGGGTCACCACCACCTCGGCACGCGCATTCGTCAATTCCATCAGACCCACCAGCCACTTGTTGGCCAGTGCGTCGGCGGCACCGTTCACACGGCTCAGGCCCAGCAGTGATGCGCCACCCAGGGCGGCAGTCAGCAACAGCAGCACCAGGAAGGCGGAGAACAGCTGCTGACGCAGGCTCAGTCGGTCCAGCGCGCCGCGCACTTTGGAAAGCAACATCTTGAAAGCTCCGGATCAGAGGTGGCCCCGGTACCGGGCCGGCACCAGACGAAGTTGGCCGTCAGCGCCGGCAGGCGCTGGCGGCCAACCACTGCAACATCACTTCTTGTGGCCGACGTAGCTCACGCCGACGACCTTGCCGCCGCCATCCTTGATGGGGTTGTAGCAGGCGTCGAAGGCGGTGCCCAGCACGTCGATCGGGCCGCAATACTGCTTGCCGGCGTTCACCGCCTCGTAGGCGGCGTTGCGTGCCAGCTGGGTGCCGACGCCGCGCTTGCCCTCGGGCGTGAGCACGTTGGTGCTCACCCGCACGAACTCATCGCCAGACTTCACGAACACCGTGGCCGTGGCCTGGTGCGCCTTGCGCACCGCATCGACCACGTCGAAGTTGTTGTTGATCTTGCGTTCGCCGAAGTACAGCGCCGGCACGGTCTTGTCACCGACGGTGTCGGTGCCGTTCAGCTTCACGGCGCCGATCTTCGCGAGACGGGCATCCAGGTCGGCGATGGTGGCCTTGGGGTCGTTGGCATGGGCCGAGGCGGCGCCCAGCAGGGCCACGGCGATCAGGGTACGGATGGTTTTCACAGCAGGCACTCCTTGCAGGTTCAGTGGCGAGGCACACCATTGGCCCCGTGCTGAGGTTGTCGGCTGTGACGGCGTTGCCTTGAGGCGCATCAAGCTTTCAAGGGCGCCGGCGTGACATGCACCGCGCGTTGCGGGAAGGGAATCTCCACGCCCAGGCGAACGAGCAGCTGCAGCACCGCCAGGTTCACGTCGCTGCGCACATTGCCCTGACCGTTCTCCAGGTCGGCGATCCAGAACACCAGTGTCAGCTCCAGGCCGTCGGCGGCGAAGTTGGTCAGTTGCACCGCCGGCACAGGTGCCTGCAGCACCCGCGGCACGGCGGCGACGGCCGCCTGCAGCAGCGGTGTGAGTACCGACACGTCGGTGCCGTAGGCCACCTGCACCATGGTGCTGAGGGCCACGTTCGGGTCGGCGTAGGAGTAGTTCTCCACCCGCTGGGTGACCAGCATCTCGTTGGGCACGATGGACTCGCGGCCATTGGCCGCGCGGATCAGGGTGTAGCGGGTGGTGATGTCGCTGATGCGGCCCTCGAAACCGTCCACCCGCACCATGTCGCCGATGCGCAGGCTGCGCTCGGCCAGGATCACGAAACCCGAGACGTAGTTGGCCGCCAGCCGCTGCAGGCCCAGGCCGATGCCCACGCCCACTGCGCCGCCCATCACGCCCAGGACCCCCAGCGGGATGCCGGCGGCCGACAGCGCCACCAGCAGGCCCACCAGCAGCAGCAGCGCCCGCGTGACGTTGGCAGCGATCTTGCGCACGCTCAGGTGCAAGCCATCGGCGCGCAGCAGCCGCTGCTCGATGGTGGCCGACAGCCACAGCATCGCCAGCAGCACCGCCACCGCGCTGAGCGCGCCCTCGACCAGGCTGCGCAAGCTGATCGGCGCGCCGCCGATGCTCCAGTTGATGGCGTCCATCCCGGTCAGCATCACCGGCAGCAGGCCGGTGGTCCACAGCACGGCGGCGAGCCAAACACCCCAGCTGAGCGTGCGCTCCAGTGCGCGCACCAGGGCCGACGACGGCAACGCCGCATGCAGCACCCGCACCGAGACGCGGATCAGTGCCAGGCTCAGCAGCACCGGCACCGCCAGCTTGAACACCACCACCGGAATGTGGCCTTGCATTCCCCACTTGGCGAGCAGCGACAGCGCCAGCGCCAGGATCGGAAACAGCGCGCCGTCGAAACCACGCCGGCCGAACCAGATGCCGCCCTGGCGGCCCAGTGCGGCGGGCATGCCGTCGGGGCCGGGCGGCGCGTCCTTGGGACGCAGCAGCGCGCTGGCCAGCCAGGCCAGACCCAGGCAGGCCACCAGCAGCCCCAGCTCCAGCAGGGCGGTGGGTCGGGTCAGCGCGGCGATCAGCTCGGGAAACGAAGCGACGCCGTTCATGCGCCGCCGGCCCAACCAAGCGGCAGCCGCAGAACCGGCTTCGCCGGGCCGCCGGGTGCGGCCCCCTGCGGGGAAGCGCCGCAGGCGCTTCGGGGGGGGGCCAATCTACACATCCGCAAGAACGCGCAGATGGGCGACCACGCTGCGGCCCAGCGCGCTCAGCGCATAGCCGCCTTCCAGGCAGGAGACGATGCGGCCGTTGCAGTGGCGGTCGGCCAGGTCCTTCATCTTGCGGGTGATCCATTCATAGTCGGCCTCGATCAGCCCCAGCTGGCCGAGATCGTCTTCGCGGTGGGCGTCGAAGCCGGCGCTGATGAACAGCATCTGCGGCGCGAACTCTTCCAGCCGCGGCATCCACATCACGTCGATCATCTCCCGCACCGCCATGCCGCGGGTGTAGGGCGGGATCGGCACATTGACCATGTTGGTGCCCAGGGGCACGCCGCCGCTGCCCGGGTAGAGCGGGTGCTGGAAGAAGCTGGCCATCAGCACGCGGTCGTCGCCGGCGATGATGTCCTCGGTGCCATTGCCATGGTGCACATCGAAATCAATGATTGCCACACGCTGCAGGCCCAGCACGTCCAGCGCATGGCGCGCGGCGATGGCCACGTTGTTGAAGAAGCAGAAGCCCATGGTCTCGCTGCGGGTGGCATGGTGGCCGGGCGGGCGCACCGCGCAGAAGGCGTTCTCCACCTCGCCGCGGAACACCGCCTCGGTGGCTGCCACCGCTGCACCGGCCGCGCGCAGGGCGGCGCGCCAGGTGCCGGGGCACACGACGGTGTCCGGGTCGAGGTGGCGCGGCTCGCCGCTGGCCTGCACCTGTTCCATGAACTCGCGCAACTCGAGCACGTAGTTGCTGCTGTGGGCGCGCCCCAGCTGCTCCAGCGTGGCGAGCGGCGCCTCGCGCTGGTCCAGCGCGATCGACAGGCCCGAAGCCAGCAACTGGTCGGCAATCGCGTCCAGGCGTTGCGGGCATTCGGGGTGGCCGTCGCCCATGTCGTGCAAACGGCACTCGGCATGGCTGTAGTAGGCAGTCGACATCGTTGTCTCTAATCGTTTTCCGGTATCGTGCCACCGATGGCTGATTCCAACCTTGCGCAGCGCCTGGCGCGGCTCACAAGCCAGATTAGCACGATCATTGTCGGCAAAGAGCCGCAGATCACCGACTGCATCGCCTGCCTGCTGGCCGGCGGCCACCTGCTGATCGAAGACCTCCCCGGCGTCGGCAAGACCACGCTGGCACATGCGCTGGCGGTGTCGCTGGGGCTGAAGTTTTCGCGGGTGCAGTTCACCGCCGACCTGATGCCGTCCGACCTGATCGGCGTGAGCGTGTTCGAGCGCAGCAAGGAGGCCTTCAACTTCCACCCCGGGCCGGTGTTCACCCAGGTGCTGCTGGCCGACGAGATCAACCGCGCCGGCCCCAAGACCCAGAGCGCCCTGCTCGAGGCGATGGAAGAGCAGCAGGTGACGGTGGAGAACGAAACGCGGCCGCTGCCCAGGCCCTTCTTCGTGATCGCCACCCAGAACCCGAGCGACCAGCTGGGCACCTACCCGCTGCCCGAGAGCCAGCTCGACCGCTTCCTGATGTGCATCAGCCTGGGTTACCCCGACCGGGCCAGCGAGCGGGCCCTGCTGGCCGGCGTGGACCGGCGCCAGCTGGTGGCCAGCCTGGGCGCGGTGATGACGCCGGCCGAACTGGTGCTGGCCCAGGCCGCCGTGCAGCAGGTGCATGCCAGCGACGCCCTGCTCGACTACCTGCAGGCGCTGATCGCGGCCACCCGCTCTGGCCAATGGTTCGCCGAGGGCCTGAGCCCGCGCGCCGGCATCGCCATCCTG
>JBBRVT010000048.1:0-15071 GCA_038246615.1 Burkholderiales bacterium | reverse complement strand
GTGAAGGGCGACTTCAGCAAGCGCGACGCCATGGTGGACGCCATGCGCAAGACCACCGTGGACAGCCCGCGCGGCAAGTACACCCTGAGCGCGGCGCACAACCCGGTGCAGGACTTCTACATCCGGGAAGTGAAGGGGCGCGAGAACGCAATGACCGGCATCGCCGTGAAGGTCCTGCCCGACCCAGCCCGCGGCTGCAAGATGTGATTCATCTCCCTGCTGCGCGGGCCGATCTCGACGGGATCTGAACCACATTTTGTCGGTCGTTGCAGCGGCCTTCCGTAGCCTCCATGGACCTCGCCACCTTCCTCATCCAGTGCCTGAACGCGCTGCAGTACGGGCTCTTGCTGTTCCTGGTGGCCGCCGGGCTGACGCTGATCTTCGGGATCATGGGCGTGATCAATCTCGCCCACGGCAGCTTCTACATGATCGGCGCGTACATGGCCTATGCGCTGGCGCCGGTGGTGGCCAGCACCTTTGGCGGCGGCTTCTTCGCCACGCTGGCGGTCGGCATGGTGCTGGCCGTCATCCTGGGCTATGTGCTGGAGTGGGCGTTCTTCAGCTTCCTGTACGAGCGTGAGCACCTGCAGCAGGTGCTGATGACCTACGGCCTGATCCTGGTGTTCGAGGAACTGCGCAGCCTGATCGTCGGCGACGACGTGCACGGCGTGCAGCCGCCGCCGCTGCTGACCGGCACCATCGCGCTGGGCGACGTGATGACCTACCCGGTCTACCGCCTGTTCATCAGCGGCGTGTGCCTGCTGCTGGCGCTGGGCATGTGGTTCGTCTTCACCCGCACCAGGCTGGGCATGATGATCCGCGCTGGCAGCACCAACCGCGAGATGGTGCAGAGCCTGGGCGTGGACATCAAGTTCCTGTACCGGGTGGTGTTCGCCGCCGGCGTGGCCTTGGCAGTGCTGGCCGGCATGGTGGCCGCGCCGGTATCGTCGGTCTACCCTGGCATGGGCAGCCAGGTGCTGATCATCTGCTTCGTGGTGGTGGTGATCGGCGGCATCGGCTCGATCCGCGGCGCGTTGCTGGCCGCGCTGCTGATCGGCGTGGTCGACACCTTCGGCAAGGTGATCTTTCCGCAGGCCGCCGGCGTGCTGGTGTACGCGCTGATGGCGCTGATCCTGCTGTGGAAGCCACGCGGGCTGTTTGCCGCCGGATGACGGGCATGTCCGACCAAACCCCGAAGGCGATGTTCGTCGCGCTGTGCCTGGGCGGCCTGGCGCTCTACCCGCTGGCCGCAGGCAGCTACGGGCTCGACCTGGTCACCAAGATCATGGTCTACGCCATCTTCGCGCTCAGCCTGGAACTGCTGGTGGGCACCACCGGCCTGGTGTGCTTCGGCCACGCCGCCTTCTTCGGCATCGGCGCCTATGCGGCGGTGCTGCTGTCGCCCGAGAGCGACGCCGCCGAGCTGGGCTGGCTGCTGCCGGCCAGCGTGGCGGCGGCAGCGGCCTATGCGCTGTGCGTGGGCGCGTTGAGCCTGCGCACCCAGGGCGTGTACTTCATCATGGTGACGCTGGCCTTCGCGCAGATGGCCTACTACATCGTGCACGACACGCCGCTGGGCGGCGGCACCGACGGCATCTACCTGAACGTGAAGCCGGTGCTCAGCGTGGGCGGCAGCACCTGGCTGAATCTGGACGGCGCATTGACCATCTACGGCTTCACCTGGGCCTGCCTGGTGGCGGTGTTCGGCTTCCTGGGCCTGCTGCTGCGCAGCCGCTTCGGCCGCGCGCTGGCCGGCATCAAGGCCAATGAACAGCGCATGCGCGCCACCGGCTTTTCCACTTACCCGTACAAGCTGGCGGCCTTCGTCATCTCGGGCGCCATCGCCGGGCTGGCGGGCTTTCTCTTCGGCGTGAAGGACGGCTATGTGAACCCCGAGCTGATGAGCTGGCACCTGTCGGGCGCGGTGCTGATCATGATCATCCTGGGTGGCCTGGGCCATTTGCGCGGCGCCCTGGTGGGCGCCTTCGCCTTCGCGCTGCTGCAGGAGTTCTTCAAGAGCGAGGCGATCTTCGGTGCCTTCGCCAGGCACTGGCACCTGGGCCTGGGCCTGACCATCATCGCCAGCGTGGCATTGCTGCCGAACGGATTGATCGGCCTGGTGGGCCTGCCGGCGCTATGGCGGCAACGGCTGCTGGGCAAGGCCCGTGGTGCCGCTGCTTCTGGGGAGCAGGCATGAGCGACATCCTGCTGCGTGGCCAGGGCATCACCCGCCGCTGGGGCGGCCTGGTGGCCGTCAACGACGTGGGGCTGGAGCTGAAGCGCGGCGAGGTGCATGCCGTCATCGGCACCAACGGCGCGGGCAAGAGCACGCTGATCAACATCCTGTCCGGCGAGATCCCGCCGTCGGCCGGCACCGTGCAGTTGCTGGGGCAGGACGTCACTGCCTGGTCGCAGCCCAGACGCGCCCGCGCCGGCCTGGGCCGCAGCTACCAGCGCACCACCGTCTACCCCGGTTTCAGCGTGCTGGAGAACTGCCGCCTGGCCGCGCAGGCCCGCACGCCCAGGCCCTGGCACTGGTGGCAGAGCGCGCAGCACTGCGACGCCAGCCTGGGCGCCGCGCGCCAGGCTGCCCAGCGCGCCGGCCTGGCAGATGTGCTGAGCCGCCCCGCCGGCAGCCTGTCGCACGGCGAGAAACGCCAGCTGGAGATCGCGATGTGCCTGGCCACCGCGCCGCAGGTGCTGCTGCTCGACGAACCGCTGGCCGGCATGGGCGCCGAGGAGACTGATCGCATGCTGGCCTTGCTGGCCGCCCTGAAGGCGCAGCACGCCATCCTGCTGGTGGAGCACGACATGGACGCGGTATTCCGCATCGCCGACACCATCACCGTGATGGTCAACGGTGTGGTGATCTTCAGCGGCGCGCCGGCGGCGGTGCGCAGCAGCCCCGATGTGCAGGCTGCCTACCTGGGAGGCCACTGACATGGCGCCCGACGAAACCCCAGCGGGCCGAGCGCCGGGCCGCCCCCAAGCCGGCCCGCATCCCCCCGGGGTATCGACGGACGGCCCCGGCCGGCGAAGGGCTGACATCCTGCTCGACGCCCGCGACATCCACGCCTGGTACGGCAGCAGCCATGTGCTGCACGGCGTGCACCTGCAGATCGCCCGCGGCGAGACGGTGGGCCTGCTGGGCCGCAATGGCATGGGCAAGAGCACGCTCATCCGCAGCCTGCTGGGCCATGTGGTGCAGCGCGACGGCCAGATCCACCTGTTCGGCCGCGACATGTCACGCGGCAAGCCGCACGAGATGGCCCGCCTGGGCGTGGCCTATGTGCCCGAAGGCCGCGGCATCTTCCCCAACCTGAGCGTGCGCGAGAACCTGGTGATGGCCGCCCGGCCGGGCCGTGACGGCCAGGCCGACTGGACCCTCGACCGGGTACTGGCCACCTTTCCGCAACTGGCCGAGCGCCTGGGCAACCTGGGCGCGCAGCTGTCGGGCGGCGAGCAGCAGATGCTGTCGATCGGCCGCGCGCTGATGACGCACCCGTCGCTGGTCATCCTGGACGAAGCCACCGAAGGCCTGGCGCCGCTGATCGTGGCCGAGATCTGGCGCGTGATCGGCGAGATCCGCGCCGGCGGCATCGCCACGCTGATCGTCGACCGGGATTACCGCAAGGTGCTGGCCCGCAGCGACCATGTGCTGGTGCTGCAGAAAGGCCAGGCGGTGCTGGCCGGCCCGTCCGAGACAGTCGCGGCCGACCCGGCGCTCGCGGGTTTTCTGGGGGTGTGAGGCTGCAGCCGACGACGAGCTCAAGTTCCCCGAGGCAGCCGGAGTGTTCAGCTGCGCATTGGGCATGCCCGTCTCGCGACAAGCCACACCGCACCTGGACATGCTGCTGCGCCGCAGCCTGCTGGATGCCGGCTTGTCCACCTACGGCGCCAAGGACCACGACAAGCGCACCCGGCCCTGCATGGCCATGAACGACGGCAGCTGCGAGCTCGCCAGCGAGGCGTCGCTTCGGAAGCTGGAGCGGCTGCAGAACGTGGACAGGTTCGCGGCCCATGCGGCATTGGGGCGATGCCGCAGGCTCAGCGTTGCACCGCAACCGCCGGCGGGCCGGCGCCAGGCGTCAGGAACAGCTCCACCCGCCGGTTCAGCGCCCGGCCATAGCGCTGGTCATTGGTGGCCAGCGGTTCGCGCTCGCCGCGGCCTTCGGCACCCAGGCGGGCGGCGTCGGTGCCGCGGGCCTGCAGATGGCGCACCGCGCTGGTGGCCCGCGCCACCGACATCTCCTGGTTCTCGGCATCGCTGCCACGGTCATCGGCATGGCCCACCGCCAGCAACTGCCAGCCGCGCAGCAGCGGGCCGTTGAACACGCCGGCCACCGCGTCCAGGCTGCGTTGCATGGCCACGGTCAGGTCGGCGCTGCCCGGTGCGAACGCCTCCTCGCTCGGCAGGTCCAGCCGGATGGTGTGCGGCGCCACCACCGCCGGGTAGAACCCCAGGCTGGTGAACGCCGCCAGCACCGGGGCGTCGGCCGCATCGGCCGCATCAGCCAAGCCGGCTGCCGCTGGCGGGCCACCGTCCATGGTGTGGGTGGCACAGGCAGCCAGCAGGCCGGCAGACAGGCACAACGCCAGCAGCAGGCGCTGCGGCAGACGGACGGTGGCGGGCATGGTGGTTCCTCTGGCACCGGTTGCCCGCGCCGCTGAGTCGGCAACGGGCACGGCATGCCGCCAGTGTCTGCCCGCCCTGCTGCCGCGCCGGTCAGGCCACGCCGCCCCGGGGTGTAGGCGCACGCCGACAGCATGGGGCGGCAATTCCGGCAGGAACTGTCCTCGCTGGGGCCGATTCTCGCTTTTCGACGCCCCAAGCCCGACAGGCTCCTTGGCTGAGCCTGATTTCAGGATCAACGCGGGCCCGACCCCAAGCCCGACAGCCTCCTGTGGCAGGGCCATGCCGTCGAGCAGCCGAAAGCCGATGCGCACCTGCTGAGGACGGGAATTTGAAACGCTGTGTTTCCGGCCTGTCACCGGCCTGCGCAGGGCACCCGGGGCTAGCGGGGGGGGGCGTTCGGCGTTGGCAGCTCCCCGCTCGAACGGTACCGACTTGCGCCAGCTGGCGCTCACGCGCCGCGGTCCGCAGCAGCGCCCGGGCCTGCCACCACCAGTGCCGTGAGGAAACGCTCGATCACCGCCGATTCAAGAATGGCCGCGATGGTGTTGATCTGCCCGCCGCAGTTCGGGCAGCGCTCCAGATCGATCTGAAAGACCCGTTTGAGGCGCCCGGGCCCCGCTGATGCGCGGCGGCAGGCTGGGCTTGCAGCCTGGTTCCGTTCCGGTGAGCGCCGACTCGCCGGTGATCTCCTCGGGCGCCTGCGGCACCACCAGCGCCCGCAGCTTCGTGTCATCGGTCAAGGATGGCGACAGCACACCATGGACGCAGATCAGGCGCAACCTCGGCCGTGGCACCAGTGCCCACAGTTGCTCGATTGCCTGGCGGTCATCGGCAGCGCAGCGCACGGCGGCAGGCAGGCTGAAACCCTGGACGTCGGCACACAGCGCCTGGGTGAACGCGGCGTCTCGCGGTATGGCACCTTGCAACCTGAACATCTTTTGTCCGGCGCGCGGGCCGAAGGCGATGCGGCAGGTGCATGCCGCAGCGGGGCGGAAGCTTCATCAGGCGGGCGGTGAAGTTGAGCCCACTTCCGGCGCGTCGGCAGCGGCCGGGCCGGCATGGTCATCCCCGGCACAGCCCTTCCAGCCCACCTCCAGCCGCGCGATGCCTCCAGACAGCCCGGCGACGACGCAACTGCCAGGCCATGTCTGCGCCGAACCGGGCTGCGGCCGATGTGTAGAAACTGAGGGCGGATTGTTTCGGAATTTCAGTCTATTCTGCCGTCAAGCCCGCCTGGATGGCTCAAGTTTCGGACTTCAAGGAATTTGATGTCGGGGATGGTTGAATGTGGCATGATTTCGTAATTTCAGAAATCTCTCGCGTTTGCATGCCACTGCATCGGTTCACACCTGGAGTTCCGAAATGACCGCCAACCCCGGCGCTCCGCGCGAACCGCTGCGCATCGCAAGCGCCGCCGACGTCGGCCCTGTCGTGCGCGCCCGTCGCCGTGCGCAGTCGCTGCGCATCGACGACGCTGCAGCCTTGAGCGGCGTCTCGGTCGACCTGCTCTCTCGGCTTGAGAACGGCAAGGGCTCGGTCAGGCTCGACAAGCTCCTGGCGGTGCTGGACGGGCTGGGTCTCGCGCTGGTGGTCGGCCCGAAGGACGGCCCCTGGATGCAGCCGATGCGTAACGCCGGGCCTGGACCTTCCGAGCCATGACACCCGTGCCGAACGCGCCACATTCGCTCGGCTTGTGGGCGGATGATCAACAGGTGGCGGTACTGGGCTACGAGCCGATGAACGACCGCTGGTCACTGGCCTACACACCAGCGTGGATCAAGTCCCCCCAGGCATTCCCGTTGTCACCCGCCTTGCCACTCAAGCCCTCCACAGCCGGCCACGCGCCGGGCGCAGTGAAGCGCTTCGTCGAGAACCTGCTGCCCGAGGGGCGGGCGCTCGACATCTCGGCGACGACCTACCGCGTCTCGAAGTCGAACATCTATGCGCTCATCAGCGCGCTGGGCACCGAGACCACCGGTGCCTTCCGGTTCTGGCCACCGGACGCGGTGCCACCGTCGGTCGCCACCACCCCGCCGCGGCTGGTGACCCGCGAGGAACTGGACCAGCGCCTGACCGACCGCGACGCCATGCCGCTCGCGGTCTGGGACGGCCGGGTGCGCATGTCCATCGCCGGCGTGCAGGACAAGCTGATGGTGTACCTGGACCGCCCGCTCGAGGCCGGCGGATGCATGTTCCTGGTCGAGCCGCCGATGGCGTCGACCCATGTCCTCAAGCCTGAGCCCGGCCGGACGACGACGCCGCACCTGGTGGTCAACGAACACTTCTGCATGCAGCTGGCCCGGCGCATGAAGCTGCCGGTGGCCGACGTCAGCATCTACCGCACCCCCAGGCCGGTGCTGGTCGTCGGCCGCTTCGACCGTGTGGTGCTTGAGACACCGACCGGGCCGCAGGTGCAGCGCCTGCACATCATCGACGCCTGCCAGGCCTCGGACCTGCCGGCCACCTACAAGTACGAGCGCAACTTCGGCAGCGGCGAGCAGGTGCGCGACATCCGTGAGGGCGTGAGCTTCGAGGTCTTGTTTGCCCGCGTCGAGCAGACCGTCAACAAGGCCGCGTCGCGCCTGACCTTGTTGCGGTGGGCGCTGTTCCAGTTCCTGATTGGCAACGCTGATGCGCACGGCAAGAATTTCTCGTTCTTCGTACACCGAGAGGGGCTGGAGCCGGCGCCGTGGTACGACCTGGTCAGCGTGGTGCAGTACCCAGCCATCGACCACGAACTGGCCATGGCCTGGGGCGATGCGTTCTCGCTGCAGGAGGTGGGGGCGTTTGCGCTGGCCGACTTTGCACAGCGGTGCAGGGTCGACAAGCGATTGCTCCAGCGGGAGGCCACACGGCTGGCCAAGCTGGCCATGGCGCACGCACCGACGCAGGCGCTGGCAGACGACTATCGAGACGAAAGCGAGCGCGCCTTTGCCTGCCAACTGCGTGACTTTGTCTTGGGACAAGGCGCCAGACTGACGAGACTCGCCGCTGAGGCGGCCAGGATCAAGCCTGAGTTTCTGTAGATTGCTGCATCGCGTTTCGTTCTCCTGTTGTGCGGCGCCAGGCCGGGCCGCCCTGACGCATGGCAGCTTCTCCCGGACTGGCAGCCCCCGCAGTGCAGGCGGTGATCACTTCAGCGTGTCGAGATGCTGGCGGGCGGCCTGGGCCAGGCGCTGATCGAAGGTGGCCAGCGGCGCCTTCAGTTCGGCGGCCAGCCACAGGTGAGCGGCGTCGCAGGCGCCGAGCGACCAGCGGTTGGCCAACACCAGCAACGACCGGGACGGTGGTGCATGCCATTCGATCTGCTGCGCGGCAAAGTCGTCCAGCAGGTTGTCGCGCGTTCAGCCATCGGGTCTTCGATGGTCCTGGACCCGGTGACCACACCACCGCGAACATGGGCCACCGGTGCTGTCGACAGGCGTGAAGGCGCCACCGGAAGGGAGGGCCTGTGGCCCGGAACGACACGGAGTCAGCCAGTCACCCGCTGTCCTCGTCGGCGCACAAACCTGCGAACGCCGGCTGTTCAACAACGCCGAAAGACAGCAGCGAGCCCAAGCCGTCAGCCCCGCGCCAGCACCGGCGCCAACGCCCGCCCGGTGTGGGTACCCGCCGCCACCAGCGCCTCGGGCGGGCCGGCACACACCACCGTGCCGCCCGCATCGCCACCCTCGGGCCCCAGGTCGATCACCCAGTCGGCCTCGGCAATCACGTCCAGGTCGTGCTCGATCACCACCACGCTGTGGCCGCCGGCCACCAGCCGGTGCAGCACACCGATCAGCCGTTCCACATCGGCCATGTGCAGGCCCACGGTGGGTTCGTCCAGCACGTACAAGGTGTGCGGCGGCTTCTGGCCGCGGCGGGTGATGTCGTCGCGCACCTTGCTCAGCTCGGTCACCAGCTTGATGCGCTGCGCCTCGCCACCGCTCAGCGTGGGTGACGGCTGCCCCAGCGTCAGGTAGCCCAGGCCCACGTCCTTCAGCAACTGCAGCGGGTGGGCGATGTTCGGCATGGCGGCGAAGAAATCGACCGCCTCGTCCACCTCCATGCGCAGCACGTCGCCGATGCTCTTGCCGCGCCAGCTCACCGCCAGGGTCTCGGGGTTGAAGCGCTGGCCGTGGCACTGGTCGCAGGGCACCTTCACATCGGGCAGAAAGCTCATCTCGATGGTGCGCAGGCCCTGGCCTTCGCAGCCCGGGCAGCGGCCGTCGCCGGTGTTGAAGCTGAAGCGCGCAGCGGCATAGCCCCGCGCCTTGGCCTCCAGCGTCTCGGTGAACAGCTTGCGCACGGTGTCCCAGAAGCCGATGTAGGTGGCCGGGCAGCTGCGCGGCGTCTTGCCGATCGGCGTCTGGTCGACTTCCAGCACCCGGTCGATCGGCTGGAAGCCGCTGATGCCGGTGCAGCCTGTCAGCGGCGGCAGCACGCCTGCGGCCAGCGCGTCGCGCCCGGCCTTGCTCACCTTGGTGGCCACGATGGCGTGCACATTGGCCAGCAGCACATCACGCGCCAGCGTGCTCTTGCCCGATCCCGACACCCCCGTCACCGCCACCAGGCGCTGCAGCGGCACGTCCACGCTGACATCGCGCAGGTTGTGCAGCCGCGCACCGGTCACCACCAGGTGGTCGACCGCCCGGTTCACCTTGCGCCGCGGCTGCAGCGGGTGCTTCAGCGGATGGGCCAGGAAGCGGCCGGTGATCGACGCCGGGTTCGCCGCCAGGTCGGCCGCCACGCCCTGGGCGATGACAGTGCCGCCGCGCTTGCCCGCACCGGGGCCGATGTCGATGATGTGGTCGGCGCGGCGGATGGTGTCTTCGTCATGCTCCACCACCACCAGCGTGTTGCCCTGGGCGCTGAGCCGGCCCAGCGCCCGCAGCAGGATGGCGTTGTCGCGCGGGTGCAGGCCGATGGTGGGTTCGTCCAGCACGTAGCACACGCCCTGCAGGTTGCTGCCCAATTGCGCGGCCAGGCGGATGCGCTGCGCCTCGCCGCCGCTCAGCGTGGGCGCGGCGCGGTCCAGCGTCAGGTAGCCCAGGCCCACCTCTTCCAGAAATTCCAGCCGGCTGCGGATCTCGCTGACCACGTCACGCGCGATGGCGGCATCGCGCCCTTCCAGTGCCAGCGCCACCGACCACTGCCGCGCCTGGCCCACCGCCCAGCCGGCCACCGCGGTGATGGTGTGGCCGTCGAAGCGGATGTTGCGCGAGATGGGGTTCAGCCGCGACCCCTTGCAATCGGGGCAGGGTGCGCCGCTCAGGCCCTCCACCTCGGGCTCGTCGGACGGAAAGCTCTGCTCGCGGCCTTTCTGGCCCTTCTGGTCGTCGTCCCGCACTGAATCGTCCAGCGCCTTGCGCTGCTCACGCGTCAGCGCCAGGCCGGTGCCCACGCAAGCTGTACACCAGCCGTGCTTGCTGTTGTAGCTGAACATGCGCGGGTCCAGCTCGGGGTAGCTGGTGCCGCACTGCGGGCAGGCGCGCTTGGTGGAAAACACCTTGAGCGTGCCGATGTGGGCGGTGGGCGTGCCGTGGGCCATGGCCTCGGCCAGGCCGTCCAGCGGCGTCAGCAGGTGCAGCACGCCCTTGCCCACGTCCAGCGCACGGGCCAGCAGCTCACGCAGCTCGGCCTCACGCGCGGGCGTGACCAGGATGTCGCCCACCGGCAGCTCCAGCGTGTGCTCCTTGAAGCGGTCCAGCCGGGGCCAGGGGTCGACCTTGACGAACTCACCGTCCACCCGCAGGTGCGTGTGGCCACGCGCCTTGGCCCATTTCGCCAGGTCGGTGTAGACGCCCTTGCGGTTGACCACCAGCGGCGCCAGCAGGCCCACATGCTGGCCGCGGTGTTCCCGCAACAGCTGCGCGGCAATGCTCTCCACGCTCTGCGGCCGCACCTCGGCGCCGTCGTGCACGCAGCGCTGCGTGCCCAGCTTGACCCACAGCAGGCGCAGGAAGTGCCACACCTCGGTGGTGGTGGCCACGGTGCTCTTGCGCCCGCCGCGGCTCAGCCGCTGCTCGATGGCCACCGTGGGCGGAATGCCGTAGACCGCGTCCACCTCCGGCCGGCCGGCCGGCTGCACGATGCTGCGGGCATAGGCGTTCAGGCTTTCCAGGTAGCGGCGCTGGCCCTCGTTGAACAGGATGTCGAAGGCCAGCGTGCTCTTGCCCGACCCCGACACACCGGTCACCACGGTGAACTTGTCGCGCGGGATGTCGACGTTCAGGCTCTTCAGGTTGTGCTCGCGGGCGTTGACGATGCGGATGTCGTTGCCGGCCGCCAGCCGCGCCGCATCGCGACGGGCCTTGGCGATCAGTTGCAGCGGCCGGCCCTCCTCGGCCGTGAAGCTCAGGCCCAGCGTGCTGTCGTAGTCGCGCAGCGCCTTGCCGGTGTGCGATGTCGCATGCGCCTTCACGTCGTCTGGTGTGCCGGTGCACACCAGCTCGCCACCGGCGTCGCCACCCTCGGGCCCCAGGTCGATGATCCAGTCGGCGCTGCGGATCACGTCCAGGTTGTGCTCGATGACGATCAGCGAATGGCCGGCGTCCAGCAGCTTGCGCAAGGACCGCATCAGCTTGGCGATGTCGTCGAAGTGCAGGCCGGTGGTGGGCTCGTCGAACAGGAACAGCGTGCCCTTCTTCGCCGCCGGCTGGCGCGGCCCGGCCGCTGCATCCGCCAGAAAGCCCGCCAGTTTCAGCCGCTGCGCCTCGCCGCCGCTGAGCGTGGGCACCGGCTGGCCCAGGCGCACGTAGTCCAGCCCCACGTCGACGATGGGCTGCAGGCGCGCGGTGACGGCGGTGTCGCCGCTGAACACCACGCAGGCCTCGGCGACGGTCAGGTCCAGCACATCGGCCACGCTCAGGTTGTAGGGGCCGCGGATCAGCTTGACTTCCAGCAGCTCGGCGCGGAAGCGCCGGCCGTCGCAATCGGGGCAGCGCAGGTACACGTCGGACAGAAACTGCATCTCCACATGCTCGAAGCCGCTGCCGCCGCAGGTCGGGCAGCGCCCGTCGCCGGCGTTGAAGCTGAACATGCCGGCGCCGTAATGGCGTTCCACCGCCAGCGGTGCCAGCGCGAACAGCTTGCGGATCTCGTCGAACGCGCCCACATAGCTGGCCGGGTTGCTGCGCGCGGTCTTGCCGATCGGGCTCTGGTCGACGAACACCACATCGGCCAGCCAGTCCACGCCCAGCAGCGCGTCGTGCGCGCCTGCGCCCTCGGTGGGCTTGCCGAAGTGGCGCAACAGCGCCGGCACCAGCACGTCCTGCACCAGCGTGCTCTTGCCGCTGCCCGACACGCCGGTGACGACGGTCAGGCGCTGCAGCGGAAAGCTCACCTCGATGTTCTTCAGGTTGTGCTCGCGCACGCCCTGCAGGATGAGCTTGGGGGTCGCGTCATTGACGAAGCGCCGCATGCCGATGCCGACATGCTTGCGCGCGCCCAGGTAGGCGCCGGTCAGCGTGTCGGCATCGCGCGCCGCATCGGGCGTGCCGTCGAAGACGATCTGCCCGCCGCGCTCGCCCGGGCCCGGGCCCATGTCGATCAGCCGGTCGGCGGCCAGCATCACCGCCGGGTCGTGCTCCACCACCACCAGGGTGTTGCCGGCATCGCGCAGCCGGTGCATCGCCTCGACGATGCGGTTCATGTCACGCGGGTGCAGGCCGATGCTGGGCTCGTCCAGCACGAACAGCGTGTTCACCAGGCTGGTGCCCAGCGCGGTGGTCAGGTTGATGCGCTGCACCTCGCCGCCGCTCAGCGTGCGGCTCTGCCGGTCCAGCGTCAGGTAGCCCAGGCCCACGTCGCACAGGTAGCGCAAGCGCGTGCGCATCTCGTCGAGCAGCAGCTTGAGCGCCTCGTCGAGCATGGTGCTGGGCAACGACAGGCTGTCGAAGAAGCGGCGCAGCCGGTCGATCGGCATCAGCATCAGGTCGTGCAGGCTCAGGCCGGGCAGCGCCTCCAGCTGGTCACGGGCCCAGCCCACGCCCACCGGCAGCATGCGCCGGGCCGGCGCCATCGCCGCGTCGGCGTCGGCTTTAGAGCCCATGCGCCACAGCAAGGCCTCGGTCTTGAGCCGCGCGCCGCCGCAGGCACCGCAAGGCGTGTAGCTGCGGTATTTGCTCAAGAGCACCCGGATGTGCATCTTGTAGGCCTTGCTCTCCAGGTAGCCGAAGAAACGGCGCACGCCGTACCACTGCTTGTTCCAGTTGCCGGCCCAGTTCGGGTTGCCTTCGATCACCCAGTCGCGCTGGGCCGGGCTGAGCTGGCTCCACGCCGTGTCGCGCGGGATGCCGGCCTCGCCGGCGTACTTCAGCAGGTCGTCCTGGCATTCCTTCCAGGCCGGCGTCTGGATCGGCTTGACGGCGCCGTTGCGCAGGGTTTTGCGCTGGTCGGGGATCACCAGGCCCATGTCCACGCCGATCACCCGGCCGAAACCGCGGCAGGCCTCACAGGCACCGAAGGCCGAGTTGAAGCTGAACAGCGCCGGCTGCGGGTCGGCATAGCGCAGGTCGCTGTCGGGGCAGTGCAGGCCGGTGGAATAGCGCCACAGCTCGGGTTCGCCTTCTTCCTTCACCGCATACACGTTGACCCTGGCGCTGCCGCGCCGCAGGCTCAGCTCGATGGCCTCGACCACGCGCACCTTGTCGGCGCCGGCGATGCGCAGCCGGTCGGCCACCACGTCCAGGATCTTTCGTGCCCCCACGCTTGTCGCTGGCGCGGCGGCGCTGCCCCCCGTGGGGGCGCTCGCGGCTCGGGGCGGCCCGTCGCCGCTCGTGCGGTCGCCCACGGTGTGCTCGGCATGCACCCGGGTGAAGCCGCTGGCCGACAGCCACTGCGCCACCTCGGCCGGCGTCACCGTGGCCGGCAGTTCCACAGGAAAGGTGATGACCAGCCGCGGATCACCCGCCGCCGCAGCCTTGGCCAGCAAGTCGGCATGGATGGTCTCGGGCGTGTCGTGCCGCACCGCCTGTGCGGTCTGCTTGTCGAACAGCTGGGCGGCGCGGGCGAACAGCAGCTTCAGGTGGTCGTTCAGCTCGGTCATCGTGCCGACCGTGGAACGCGAGGTGCGCACCGGGTTCGTCTGGTCGATGGCGATCGCCGGCGGCACGCCGTCCACCCGGTCGACCGCTGGCCGGTCCATGCGGTCGAGGAACTGGCGCGCATAGGCGCTGAAGGTCTCGACGTACCGCCGCTGGCCCTCGGCATACAGCGTGTCGAACACCAGGCTGCTCTTGCCCGAGCCGCTGGGCCCGGTGACCACGGTCATCTCACCAGTGCGGATGTCGAGGTCGAGGTTCTTCAGGTTGTGCTGGCGCGCGCCGCGGATGCGGATCACGCCGGTCTCCGGCCCCGCCGACAAACCGCCACCCGACTCCGGATCGTCCCCCTGAGGATGCAAGGCGCCTGCAGGTGGGTCGACGGGACGGTTCATGCAGCAGGCTCCGGAAGGCAAGGCCGGACATTTTAGGGACCGGGCCGCCTTTGCCGCCGCACGGGGCCATGCCGATGCATGCCGGCGCACGGCTCGTCATGCGTGCTGCAGCGCCGTCATGCGGGTGCCGTGGGGGGCGCGCCTCCGGCGCCTCGGGGCGGCCTACTGCGTCGTGACGATCGTCACCCGCCGGTTTTCCTGCGCATCGGGCTGGCCGGGGTTCAGCAATTCGGCGCTGCCCCTGCCCACCGGCTGGATGCGGTCAGGCAGCACGCCCAGCCTGGTCGTCAGGTAGCCGGCCACGCTCTGGGCGCGCTCTTCCGACAGCTTGAGGTTGTAGTCCAGGCCGCCGCGCGGGTCGGCATGGCCCTCGATGCGAAACGCAAACCCGGCCAGCCGGTCGCTCTGCAGCGCCTTGGCCACCGTCTCCAGCACCTTGATGGTCTCGGGTGTCAGCTCGGACGAGCCGGTGGGAAAGGTGATCAGCAGGTTGGCCTTGCCCGGCGCCGCCGGCCTGGGCGGGCCGCCGGCCTTGGCCGGCTGGAAGGTGGACCCGCCCGGCCGGGTGGCGGGCCGGAAGCCGCGCATGGCGCCGCTGGCGCCTTCAGCCGGCTCGGGCACGTCGATGGCCAGGGCATCGACCAGCGCGTCCTCGGTCACCTGGTTGTTCTTCAGCATCGGGGTCGGCGCCGTGGTGGTCTGGGCCCAGGCTGCTGCTGTGCAGGCGCCCGCCAGCGCCATGGCCAGTGCCATCCGGGTCCAAGAGGGGACAGCAGGCTTCATCACGTGCTCCTTCAGGTCGATCAGATCAGTCGGGTCAATCGGGCCCGTCCGGTGGGCAGGCAGGCAAACAGGCAAACAGGCAAACAGACAGCAGGGCCATCATGCGCCCTGGCGCCGCCCACTGCAGGCGGCGGTCACCGGGCCTCCAGTTGGCGCTGCTCGAACAGGTAGTCTGCACCGGCCTCGTGGCCACCGCCCCGGCTGGCGCCGTACTGCGGGCGCTGCGGCAGCTTG
>JBBRVT010000047.1:0-15082 GCA_038246615.1 Burkholderiales bacterium | reverse complement strand
TGTCTTTAAAAACCCCAATTACCCTGTCGGGCCGGCGGGCGCGGCGGGGGGGTGACTCGCTCACCCCTTGTCATGCCGGGCCTCCGCCCCACCATTTTTACCCCCCTACCCCCAGACACCCCCCGTCCTCGCCCAGGACACAACGGTGGCACCCGAAGGCCAAAGACCCGCGCGCCACGGTGGTGCCTGAGCGTCGGGTCGGGCGGGCGTGTTCTGCGTAAGTAAAGAAGGGAGGGCCGGAGGCCCGGAATGACATGGAGCAGGACACGCCCGCCCGGCCTGGCGCGAGCGCTCAGACGCTCGAATGCCGGCTTTCAGGCCACAAGCTGAACGACAGCAACGAGCCCGAAGCAGCCTCAACCAGCCCGCCTCAACGCGCCGTGTTCACCACCGTCCGCCCGCGCACTTCGCCCGCCAGCAGCTTGGGCGCGTAGGCGACGGCTTCGCTCAGGCCGATCTCGGTGGCCAGACTCTCCAGCAGGGCGGCGTCCAGGTGCTGCGCCATCAGTGCCCAGGCCTGGGCGCGCTGGGCGTTCGGCACGAACACGCTGTTGATGCCGTACAACGTGACGCCACGCAGGATGAACGGCATCACCGTGGTGGGGAAGTCACCGCCCTGGGCCAGGCCGCATGCCGCCACCGCGCCGTTGAAGCGGGTGGCCGCGCAGGCATTGGCCAGGGTGTGGCTGCCCACGGTGTCGACCACGCCGGCCCAGGTTTCCTTCTGCAGCGGCTTGCCGGGGGCGCTGAACTGGGCACGGTCGACGACCCGGCTGGCGCCCAGGCCAGTCAGGTAGCCGGCTTCCTGCGGCCGGCCGGTGGAGGCCACCACGGTGTAGCCCAGCCTGGCCAGCAAGGCCACCGCGATGGAACCCACGCCGCCGGCCGCGCCGGTCACCAGCACCTCGCCGTCACCAGGCTGCAGGCCGTGCTTCTGCAGCGCCATCACGCACAGCGCGGCGGTGAACCCGGCGGTGGCGATCACCATCGCGCTGCGCGGGGTGAACGGCGCGGGAATCTTCAGCAGCCAGCCGGCCTGCACCCGCTGGCGCTGGGTGAGGCCGCCCCAGAAGTTCTCGCCCATACCCCAGCCGGTGACGACCACCAGGTCGCCCGGCTTCCAGTCGGCATGGTGGCTCTCGGCCACGGTGCCGGCCAGGTCGATGCCGGGTACCAGCGGCCAGTTGCGCACCACCGCGCCTTTGCCGGTGATCGCCAGCGCGTCCTTGAAGTTCAGCGTGCTGTACGCCACGTTCACCGTCACCGGATGGGTGGCGGCGTCGGGCAGGGCGTTGTCGTCCTGGTCGACCAGTTCGGCGCGGGTCTTCTTGTCGTCGGTCTGCTGCAGCAGGATGGCTTTGAACATCGTGTCTCCTCGGGGCTTGGAAGCTTTGAATTGGGTCCGGGCGGATGATCGCAGGCCGGGCGCGGCCCGGCTGTCACCCGTGGCGCAAGGCCCAGCCGGCGATGATGGCCTGCAGCCGGTCGAGCCCGTCGGTCAGCGCCGCCGGGCCGGGCTGCAGGATCAGCGGCGACTTGATCTCATGCAGCTCGCCGTCGCGCACCGCAGGCACGGCGGCCCAGCCCGGCCGCGCCGCCACATGCTCTGGGCGGAACTTCTTGCCGCACCAGCTGCCGATGATGATGTCCGGTGCCGCAGCCACCACTTCGGCGCCGTCGGCCACGATGCGGTCTCGGCCCAGCGATGCCAGCGCACGCTGCGGAAAGATGTCGTCGCCGCCGGCCACGCCCACCAGCTCGCTCACCCAGCGGATGGCGCTGATGGCCGGCACGTCCCATTCCTCGAAATACACCCGCGGCCGGCGCGGCAGGCGCGCGGCGGCGTCGCGCACCGCGTCCACCCGGCGCTCCAGCACATCGGCGTAGGCATCCGCCGCTGCGGCCGTGCCCACCAGCGCGCCCAGCCGGCGCACGTAGCCCAGGATGCCGTCGATGCTGCGGTGGTTGCTGATCCACACCTCCACGCCGGCCTTGATCAGCGCGGCGGCAATGTCGGCCTGGATGTCGGAAAAGCCGATCGCCAGGTCTGGCTGCAGTGCCAGGATCTTGTCGATCTTGGCGCTGGTGAAGGCGCTCACCCGCGGCTTCTCGTGCCGCGCCTGCGGCGGGCGCACGGTGAAGCCGGAGATACCGACGATGCGGTGCTGCTGGCCCAGGGCATAGAGCACCTCGGTGGGTTCCTCGGTCAGGCAGACGATGCGTTGGGGCAGGGCGGCGGGCATGGCCGGCATTGTGTGCGGCCTTTCTTTGCGGCCTTTCCTGGCGGCCTTTCCTGGCGGCATTCGCACGGGGCCGGCGCGGCGGTGAGGGTGTGGCCGGCAACCTGCGGGGCGCGTGATGCAAACCATCGAAGTGTTGTCGCCGCCGCGAACGCAACCTCGCACACGAGCTCTTCGACGCCATGCCTGACCCGACGCCAGATCCGATGGGCCTGCGACTGGCAAACGCCATGCCTGAAGCGCCACTGCCTGCGCCCGAAGAGGCGTCGGCAGCGCGGCGCGCGCTGGCCTGGCGGCGTCCGCTGCTTGCCCATGCACCTGATGCACTTTTCGCACTGGACGGCGACGGCCGCCTGCTGGAGGCCAACCAGGCGTTCGCCCGTTTGCTGGGCCGCAGCCTGGACGACGCCATGGCCTTGCGGTTGTGGGACTGGGACGTCGACTTTCCTGAAGCACGCGCGCGGGAGATGCTGCAGCGCGACGCGCCGGAAGAAGCCAGCTTCGAGTCGCACTGGCGCCGCGCCGACGGCCAACTGCGGCTGGTGGAGACCCGCATCCACCGCCTGCACGACACGCACGGCCGGCTGACCGTCGGCAGCAGTCGCGACATCACCGACCGCCACCTGACCGAAACCGCGCTGCGCGCCAGCGAAGCCAGGCTGGCCCTGGCGCTGCAGGCCAGCGGCACGGGCGTGTGGGAATGGGATCTCGACAATGCGCACCTGTGCGAGATCACCGGCTACAGCCGCGAAGCGCTGATGGCGCTGGACTTCCGTCTGCTGACCCACCCCGAGGACCGGCGCGACGAGTGGCCGCAGCTGCGCCAGGTGCTGCGCGGGAAGCTGCCATTCTTTCGGCGCGAGAAGCGCTATCTGCGGCACGACGGCAGCAGCATCTGGGTGGCGGCCAGCAGCGCGGTGGTGCGCGACGGCAACCACCGCGGCCTGCATTTCGTCACCGTGGTCGAGGACATCACCGAGCGGGTGCGCGTGGCCGCCGAGCTGGCGCAGCACCGCCAGCACCTTGAGGCCGAGGCGGCCGAGGTGGCCGAGCGCTCCCAGGCGCTGCAGCAGGCCATGCACGCGCACAGCGAGGGCGAACATTTCCTGCGCTCGATCGCCGACAACATCCCCGACATGGTGGGCTATTGGGACGCCAGCCGCGTGCTGCGCTTTGCCAGCCGGTCCTACCGCGACTGGTTTGCACCGGGGCAGGACCCGGTGGGCCGCAGCCGCGCCGAGTTCTTCGGCGCGCCAGACACCGACGCCGGCGAGCAGGCCTTTGCCGCAGCTATTGGCCGGCCATGCCCAGCGCGTCGAGCACGTGCTGACCAGTGCGCTGGGCGAAATGCGCCATGCCTGGGTGCACTACATCCCCGACCGCCAGGGTCGGCAGGTGGCCGGCCTGTTCGTGCTGATCTCCGATATCTCCGATGGCAAGCAGGCCGAGTTGCGGCTGCAGGCACTCAACGAGCAGCTGGTGGCCGCACGCGACCGCGCCGAGGAGGCCAACCGCGCCAAAAGCGCCTTCCTGTCCAACATCAGCCACGAGATCCGCACGCCGATGAACGCCATCATCGGCCTCACCCACCTGATGCAGCGCGACGCCGGCAGCGGTCAGGTGGCCGAGCGGCCGAGTGGCCGAGTGGCTGGGCAAGGTCAGCGACGCCGCGCACCACCTGCTGGACGTCATCAACGACCTGCTCGACCTGAGCAAGGTCAAATCCGGCAAGATGCAGCTGGTGCAGACCGATTTCCCGATCGACGCGGTGCTGACCCGGGCCTTCGCCCTGGTGGCCGAGCGGGCGCGCGCCAAGGGTCTGGAGCTGGTGCTCATGTCCGAGCGCGTGCCCAGCCTGTTGCGCGGTGATCCCACCCGGGTCTCGCAGGCGCTGCTGAACCTGGTGAGCAATGCGGTGAAGTTCACCGACCACGGCTCGATCGTGCTGCGCTGCGAACTGATGGCCGCCGATGCCGATGCGCTGCGTTTGCGCTTCTCGGTGCGCGACACCGGCGCGGGCGTGCCCGCCGACAAGATCAAGGACCTGTTCAATGCCTTCGAACAGGCCGACACCTCCACCACGCGGCGCTTCGGCGGCACCGGGCTGGGCCTGACCATCACCCGCAGACTGGCCCTGCTGATGGGCGGCGACGTCGGCGTGCACACGGTGCAGGGCCAGGGCAGCTGCTTCTGGTTCACCGCCAACTTCGAGCGCGCCAGCCAGCCGGCCCAGGCCGACAGCGCCCGCCTGCCCGGCCGCAGCGTGCTGGTGGCCGACGACCAGCCGGACGCCCGCGCCGCGCTGGCCGGCCTGCTGCGGCGCATGGGCATGCAGGTCGACTGCCTGGAAGGCGGCGACGAGGCGGTGCGGGCCGCGCTACAGGCCGAGGCGCGCCGCCAGCCCTACGGGCTGTTGCTGCTCGATGCCGGCATGCCCGGCACCGGCGGCCTGGCCGCGCTGCGCCAGTTGCGCGCACGCCTGGGCGATGCCGGCACACCGCCCTGCATCCTGATCGTCGATGACGACCAGGCCCTGGCCGACGCGCCGGAGCTGGCGGCCGCCGGACTGGTGCGTCTGGTCAAGCCGGTCACGCTGTCGGCGTTGTCGGCCTGCCTCGACCGGCTGGACACCCGGCCCTGGGAGCGGCCCGCGCCCGACCGCGCCCTGGCACAGCCGCACGAACGCGCACTGCAGCTGCAGGCGGCCGGCCGGCGCGTGCTGCTGGCCGAAGACAACCCGGTCAACCAGGAGGTAGCCACCGAACTGCTGCGCGCAGTGGGCATGGTGGTCGACACGGCAGCCGACGGCCATCAGGCGGTGCAGCTGGCCGCCAGCCATGGCTACGACCTGGTGCTGATGGACATGCAGATGCCGGTGATGGACGGCCTGGCCGCCACCCGGGCGCTGCGTGCCATGCCGCGCCATGCGCGCACGCCGATCCTGGCGATGACGGCCAATGCCTTCGGCGGCGACCGCCGTGCCTGCCTGGACGCCGGCATGGACGACCACATCGCCAAGCCTGTCGACCCCGAGCTGCTGTATGCGCTGCTCGGCCGATGGCTGCCGGCCCGCCTGGCCGGTGACCAGGCAGCGCCGGCTGCGGCCCCGGCTTCAGCGTCAGCGTCAGCGTCAGCGTCAGCGTCAGTGGCAGCGGCACCGGCACCGGCACCGGCACCGGCACCGGCGTCCGCATCCGCATCCGCCGGCCCTGATTTCTCCGGCATCGCCGGCCTGACGATGTCGCGCGCCCTGCTGTATCTGCCGGGCCGCGACCAGGTCCATGTCCGGGTGCTGCGCCAGTTCTGCGACACCTACGGGCAAGGCTTGCCTGGGCTGGACGCCGCGCTGCTGGCCGGCGATGCAGCCGCTGCGCAACGCCTGCTGCATGCGCTGCGCGGTGCCTGCGGCGCGGTGGGCGCCACCGGCGTGCAGGCCGAAGCGCAGGCGCTGGAGCTGCAGTTGCTGTTGCAGTTGCAGTTGCAGGATGACGGCAGCGCGGGCCTGCCGGCCGGCGCGCTGCCCGATGCCCAGCCTGTGCATGCCAGCCTGGCCGCCCTGGTGGCTGCGGTGCGCCAGCGCCTGGCCGCCGCAGCGCCGCCGGTCGCAGCCGCAGCCGCAGGCGGTCAGTAGCGGTACACGCCGCGCCCGGTCTTGCGGCCCAGCCAGCCGGCGGCCACCATTTCCTTCAGCAGCGGGCAGGGCCGGTACTTGCTATCGGCGTACTCTTCGACGTAGACAGTCATCACCGCCAGGCACACGTCCAGGCCGATCATGTCGGCCAGGGCCAGCGGGCCGATCGGCTGGTTGGTGCCCAGCTTCATGCCGGCGTCGATGTCCTCGGCGCTGGCCAGGCCCTCGGCCAGCACGAAGAAGGCCTCGTTGATCATCGGGATCAGGATGCGGTTGACGACGAAGCCCGGCGCGTTCTTCACCGTGATCGGGGTCTTGCCGAGGCGCACGGCCATGGCATGCACTGCGGCATGCGTGGCGTCGCTGGTCTGCAGGCCGCGGATCACCTCCACCAGCGCCATCATCGGCACCGGGTTGAAGAAGTGCATGCCGATGAAGCGGTCGGGCCGCTGGGTGGCGGCGGCCAGCTTGGTGATGGAGATGCTGCTGGTGTTGGTGGCCACCAGCGTCTCGGCCGGCAGCAGCGCGTCCAGCTGGGCCAGGATCTTGCGCTTCAGGGCTTCGTTTTCAGTGGCTGCCTCGATCACCAGCTGGGCTGGCTGCAGCGCGGCGTAATCGGTGCTGCCCTGGATGCGCGCCATCGCCGCTGCCTTGGCTTTGGGCGAGAGCTTGTCCTTCTTGACCAACCGATCCAGGCTGGTGGCCACCGCCGCCAGGCCGCGCTGCACCGCGGCGTCGTCGATGTCGACCATCACCACATCGAGCCCGCTCACCGCGCAGGCCTGCGCAATGCCGTTGCCCATGGTGCCGGCGCCGATCACGCCGATGGTCTGGATGTTCATGTCGTGGTCCTTGGTGGGTGGCTGACGTTGCGGGGCAACAGCTTAACCGCTGCGCTGGGGCGCCCACCGATGGCCGCCCGGGCTGGGGCTGGGCATGATCGGGGCACGATCAACCCCCTGGACAACCGCCATGCGACAGCCCCCGTTCCGTGCCGACCAGGTCGGCAGCCTGCTGCGCCCGGCCGCCCTGGCCGAGGCCCGCGCCCGCCACCGCGCCGGCCAGCTCGACGCCGACAGCCTGCGCGCCGCCGAGGACGCGGCCATCACCGAGGCCGTGCGCCGCCAGCGCGCCTGCGGCCTGCAGTCCATCACCGACGGCGAGTTCCGCCGCGACTGGTGGCACCTGGACTTCCTGGCGCAGCTCGACGGCGTGACGCTGGTCGACAACGGTGGCCAGAAGTTCAGGATCGCCGGGCAGAGCGAGCAGCCGCCGATCGCCTCCGTCACCGGCAGGGTGGCTTGCAGCGGGCCGATCATGGCCGACCACTTCGCCTTCCTGGCCGATGCGGTGGCGCGTGATGTGGCGCATGAAGTGGCGCGTGACGGTGCGCATGAAGTGGCGCGTGACGGTGCGCATGACAGCAGGCCTGGCGCCGTGGCCAAGATGACCATCCCGTCGCCGTCGATGCTGCACCTGCGCGGCGGGCGCGCCGCCATCTCGAAGGTGGTCTACCCCGATCTGGACGCGTTCTGGGACGACGTGGCCGCCGCCTACCGTGCGGCCATCGGCCACCTCGCTGCGGCGGGCTGCAAGTACCTGCAGCTCGACGACATCACCTTCGCCTACCTGTGCGACCCGAAGATCCGCGACAACTGCCGCGCCAACGGCGACGACCCCGACGCGCTGCCGCGCCGCTACGCCCAGGTGATCAATGCCGCACTGGCCGGCAGGCCCGCCGACATGGCGGTGACCATCCACACCTGCCGCGGCAACTTCAAGAGCGCCTGGGTGGCCGAAGGCGGCTACGACCCGGTGGTCGAAGCCATGTTCAGCACCGACGTGGACGGCTGGTTCATGGAGTTCGACAACGAACGCGCCGGCGGCTTCGAGCCGCTGCGCCATCTGCCGGCCGGCAAGCAGGTGGTGCTGGGCCTGGTGACCACCAAGCTGGGTGAACTGGAAACCGCCGACGCGCTGCTGCGCCGCATCGACGAGGCCGCCCGGGTGGTGCCGCTGGACCAGCTGTGCCTGTCGCCGCAGTGCGGCTTCTCCAGCACCCACCACGGCAATGCCCTGTCGCAGGACGACCAGTGGCGCAAGCTGGAGCGGGTGGTGGAGGTGGCGCGGCGGGTGTGGGGCTGAGCCGCAGCCGGCAGGGCGTCCCCAGAAGGGCGCTTGCAGCTGGCGCAATCGCGCCGCAGCATGCAGGCATCACAACCACCGGAGACCGCCATGGCCACACGCAGCCGCAACAAGACCTCGCCCTACATCCTGAACTGCCTGCCATCGCCCAAGCCCGAGAAGAACTGGACACTGGCGACCGCAGTCGCCGCCGGCATCACCAGCGCCACCACGGTGAAGTCGGCCGCTGCGGCTGCCGGCGGCATCGATCTGCGCGAGGCCTGGTGGGCCATCGGCGACCAGGGCAACACCGGCAGTTGCGTGGGCTGGGGCACGGCCGACTCGGTGCTGCGCTGGCACTTCGTCAAGACTGGCCGCCTGGCCAAGAACGAGAAGCTGTCGACCCGCTACATCTGGATGGCCGCCAAGGAGACCGACCAGTACACCACCCGCCCGACCAGCTTCATCGAGAGCGACGGCACCTGGCTGACGGCTGCGTTGGGCATCGCGCAGAAGTTCGGTGTGGTCACCGACAAGGTGCTGCCCTTCAAGCTGGGCGGCGGCTCGCAGATGTACACCGACAACGCCAACACCTTCTATGCGCTGGCCGCACAGCGGCGCATCGCGTCGTACTTCAACCTCGGGCGTGACCAGGCGGCCTGGCGCCAGTGGCTGGCCACCAAGGGGCCGATCCTCACCCGGCTGGACGTGGACCAGGCCTTCATGGATGCCACCGCCAACAAAGGCCAGCTCGACACCCACACGCCCAACAGCGGCCTGGGCGGCCATTGCGTCGCACTGGTGGGCTACCTGAACGGCCGCTTCATCGTGCGCAACAGCTGGGGCACCGGCTGGGGCGACAAGGGCTTTGCCCATGCCGCCGACAGCTACGCCCGACCGGCCTTCACCGAAGCTTTCGGCGTGGTGCTCTGACAGGGCGATGCGGTGGGCGGTGTGGCGTTGGGGTCAGTGCGGGCATTGCGGGCTGGCGCACGCCCGAGGCTGGGGTGAGGCTTGCTCCAAGCCCGAATCGATCAGCAGCGCTCCAACACCGCCGCGATGCCCTGGCCGCCGCCGATGCACATCGTCACCAGCGCATAGCGCCCACCGGTGCGGTGCAGCTCATAGATCGCCTTGGTGGTGATGATGGCGCCGGTGGCGCCGATCGGGTGGCCCAGCGAGATGCCCGAGCCGTTGGGGTTGACCTTGGCCGGGTCCAGGCCCAGCTCCTGCACCACCGCGCAGGCCTGGGCGGCAAAGGCCTCGTTGGACTCGATCACGTCCATCTGCGCCACCGTCAGGCCGCAGCGCGCCAATGCCTTGCGGCTGGCCGACACCGGGCCGATGCCCATGATGGTGGGCTCCACGCCGGTGTGGGCATAGCCGACCAGGCGGGCCAGGGGCTTCAGGTTCTGGGCCTTCACCGCGTCACCGGCGGCCAGCACCACCGCGCTGGCGGCGTCGTTGATGCCCGAGGCATTGCCGGCCGTCACGCTGCCGTCCTTCTTGAAGGCCGGCCGCATCTTGGCCAGCGTCTCCACCGTGGTGTCGGCCTTCACATGCTCGTCGGTGTCGAAGGCCACGTCGCCCTTGCGGGTCTTGATCATCACCGGGACGATCTGCTCTTTGAAGCGCCCGGCGGCGATGGCGGCGGCGGCGCGGCGGTGGCTCTCGGCGGCCAGCTCGTCCATCATGCTGCGGCTGATGCCGAACTGCTCGGCCACGTTCTCGGCGGTGATGCCCATGTGGATCTTGTGGAACGGGTCGTGCAGCGCGCCCACCATCAGGTCGAGCATCTGGGTGTCGCCCATGCGGGCGCCGAAGCGGGCGCTGGGCACCAGGTAGGCGCCGCGCGACATCACCTCGCAGCCGGCGCCAACGGCCACGTCGCAATCGCCCAGCAGGATGGACTGTGCCGCCGAGACGATGGCCTGCAGGCCCGAACCGCACAGCCGGTTGACATTGAAGGCCGGCGTCTCCTTCGGCAGGCCGGCGTTGATGGTGGCCAGGCGGCTGAGATAGACATCGCGCGGCTCGGTCAGCACCACCGTGCCCATGGCCAGATGGCCGACGCTGTCGGGGGCCGCGCCAGAGCGCTCCAGCGCTGCCTTTACCGCCAGGGTGGCCAGGTCGGTTGGCGGTGTGTCCTTCAGCGTGCCGCCGAAGGTGCCGATGGCGGTGCGGACTGCGCTGACGATGTAGACATCACGGGGTGCGGACATGGCGGTATCTCCTGGGTGGTGAATGTGCAATGCAGCATAAGCCCCGAATTTTGCGCCGGGCTGACGCTGCGCAAGGCCGCAGTGCATCGGCCGGAAATGCGTCGCCTGTGCGACCGCCCGGGCCCGGGGCCGGTGTCCGAAGGCGGCCGTGTTCACACCCACATTCGCACCCACATTCGCACCCACATTCACAGCCGCATTCCCACCCGCATTCCCGAGGCCGCCATGTTCGCCGAACCCTCAGCCCACACCCAGGACCTGCGTGCCGGAGATGATTACGCACGGCCACATGGAGATCGTGCTGGACAAGGTGGCCCGGGCCGAGATCGCGGTGATCAAGTTGGTGGCGCCCGACATGAGCTGCAAGGCGGTGGACTGGGCGAGCCAGGCCCACGGCGCGGCCGGCGTCAGCCAGGATCCCTGGCTGACCGAGGCCTATGCCCACCAGCGCACGGTGCGCATCGTCGACGGCCCCGATGAAGTGCATCGCAACGCCATTGCCACGATCGAGCTGGGCAAGTACGCGCCGGCCAAGCCGGCCTGATCGACTAGAGCAGCGCCGCAGCCAGGTTGATGCCGAGCGCCAGCACTGCGGTGTTGAAGGCGAACGACAGCACCGATTGCGCCAGCACCAGCCGGCGCATGGCCGGCGTGGTGATGGTGACGTCGGACGTCTGCGCCGCTGCGGCGATGGTGAAGGCGACGTAGAGAAAGTCGCTGTAGACCGGCTGGAAACTCGTGTCGGCGCCGGGAAACTGCAGCCCGCCGCCGCCCGGGCGGTCGTCACTGTGCCGGTCGTCACGGTAGTAATGGGCCGCGTAGGTCAGCGCGAACATCGTGGGCAGCAGCAGCCAGGCGCCCACCACCGTGGCCACCGCCAGCAGCACATGCGGCAGCGTGTGCTGCGCACCGGGCAGCCGCGCGGCGGTGAGTTCCAGCACCGTGCCGGCCAGGCTGACCACCGAGGCCACGCTCACCATCACCAGCACCGTGCCAGCGCTGTCGGCCTGGGCGTCGGCCACCTGGCGCAGCCGTTGGTGGCTGGCCTTGGCCATCATCCAGCCGGCCAGGGCCAGATAGAACCACACCGCCAGGTTCCAGCCCACCAGGGCGCGCTGCACCAGGCCGAAGCTGGCGGGCAGCACCAGGGTCACACCCAGGCCCACCGCGCTGGCCGTGGCCAGCCGCACATGGGCACGCAGGTGGCGGCCGACCGGGTGCATGTTGCGCCAGTTGTCAGCGGTACACGCCGTCCCAGGGGCCGGGCTGCACCAGGGCCTGCAGGCCGTCGCCGCTGGCGGTGGGGCGATTGAGGGTGAACATCGACCCGGGCGCGATCACCGCGTAGTCCATGTAGCCCAGGCGCGCCAGCGGGCGCATTGCGCCGGTGTCGACCTGGCCGTCACGCACGAACTGGTCGTCGATGTAGACCGCCACCACCTCGCCGATCACCATGGTGTAGCGCACCGGCTCCGGGCCGCCCGGCCTGCCGGCCGGGGCGGGCAACTCCAGCACCTGCCAGACCTTGCATTCGAAAGCCGCCGGCGCCTGCGCCACCCGGGGCGGCTTGACCAGCATCGACGGCGCCTCGCCCAGGCCGGCCAGCGCAAACTCATTGACGCCCGGGGCCACCGGGGCCGAGCTCAGGTTCATCGCGTCGGTCAGCGCCTGGTTGGCGATGGAGCAGGTGAACTCGCCGGTGTCGTGGATGTTGCGCAGCGTGTCCTTGTGGCCGCCCGAGCTGAACATCAACATCGGCGGGCGGTCGCTGACGGCATTGAAGAAGCTGTAGGGCGCCAGGTTGGGCACGCCGTCGCGGTTGACGGTGGCAATCCAGCCGATGGGCCGCGGCACCACCAGGGCCTTGAACGGGTCGTGCTGCAGGCCCGGGGCGCGGGCGGAGGTGGGGTAGTGCATGGCGTGCGGCGCAAGGTTGGGGAGGGGCGCAGTATCCGGCGCGGGCGGGCGCCAGGCCCGTCCGCTGCCGGACAATGCCCGCAACCCTTTGCCAGCGATGAACTTCAAGCAACTAGAGTCCTTCGTGCATGTGGCCGAGCTGGGCAGCTTCAGCAAGGCCGCGCTGGTGCTGGACATCGCCCAGCCCGCGCTGAGCCGCCAGGTGCGCGCGCTGGAGGCCGACCTGCGCACCACGCTGCTGCTTCGCAACGGCCGCGGCGTGGTGCTGACCGAGGCCGGCCAGCGGCTCTACGAGCATGGCGTGCACCTGGTGCAGGCCCTGGCCCAGGCCGAGGCCGACATCGGCGGCCGGCGCGACGAGCCGCTGGGCCGCATCACCGTGGGCCTGCCGCCGAGCGTGGGCCGCCAGCTCACGCTGCCGCTGATCGACGCCTTCCAGCGCAGCTGCCCGCTGGCCCGGCTGGCCATCGTCGAAGGCCTGTCCAGCCACATCAGCGAATGGATCAGCACCGGCCGGGTGGATCTGGGCCTGCTCTACAACCCCGAGGCCCAGCCGGCACTGGAGATCACGCCGGTGATCGAGGAGGCGCTGTGCCTGGTGTCGCCGGCCGCAGCCGATGCGCCTGGCGCCGGCGCCGCACTGCCGCTGGCCGACTTGCCCCTGCACCCGCTGATCGTGCCCGAGCGCGGCCACGCCATCCGCAAGCTGCTGGAGAAACAGGCCCTGCTGGCCGGGCTGAAGCTGACCATCGCCTGGGAGGTGAGCAGCGTCGCCGCCATCATCGACCTGGTGTGTGCCGGCTATGGCCATGCGGTGCTGCATGCCAGCGCGGTGGCCGCATCGGGCCGGGCCGATGCGCTGCGGGTGCGCCCCCTGGTGCGGCCGCAGCTGATCAGCATGCTGTGCCTGGCGGTCTCGGTGCGCCAGCGGCCCAGCCCGCTGGTGCGCCAGACCACCCGGCTGCTCACCGATCTGGTGAAGGCCCTGCCCCAGGGCGCGGCAGCGGCGTCGCAACCGGGGTGATCGCCTGGGCGCCGGAACGGCTGAGCGCCTGCACGCCGGAACGGCTGAGTGCCTGGGCGCCTGCCGGCAGTCCTCAGCGCGGCTTGCGGAACACCACCACATGCTGCCAGGGCAGGGTGGCGACCGTGCGCTCCCACAGCAGGCCGTGCACCTCGGCCTCACGCCGCACCTGCGCCTCGCTCATCTTGTGCAGGGTCTTGATCGGCACGAAGGCGTCTTCGGCCTTGTATTCCACCAGCACCAGCCGGCCGCCGGGCTTCAGCGCCCGCAACACGCTCTGCAGCACTTCCCAGGGGTAGGCCAGCTCATGGTAGACGTCCACCAGCACGGCCATGTCGAGCTGGCCTGCGGGCAGGCGCACGTCCTGCTCGTCGCCCAGCCAGGGCAGCAGATTGCCCATGCCGGGCTGCTCGGACAACTTCTGCAGCATGCGCACCATCTGCGGCTGCACGTCGGTCGCGATCACCTTGCCGCCGGGCGCCACCGCCTTGGCCATGCGGCGGGCCAGGTAGCCGGTGCCGGCGCCGATGTCGGCCACCACCAGGCCGGGTTGCAGCGCCAAGGCGGCCATCAGCAGGTCGGTGCGCTCTTCGCGCTCGCGCTCGGCCCGCTCCAGCCAGGCCGCGCCCTGCCAGCCCATCACGGAGGAGATCTCGCGGCCCATGTAGCGCTTGCCGATGCCGTCGGCGCTGGCCGGCACGGCGGTGTAGCGCTCGCCCTGGGCCAAGGCCGGGACGGCCAGGGCGGCCAAGGCGGCCAGGATGGCCAGGATGGCCAGCATCAGCGCACGGCGGCCGGCAAGGCCGGCGGGTGGTATCGACTTCGGTTCAGGCAGGGCAGGCAACATGCAACGCATTCAACCGCAAGCCGCAAGCCGGCGCCTGGCGCGCGGCTGATTGGCCCTTTGGCTGCACAGGCGCCGCCAGGCGGGCGACGATCGGCGATTGCCCCACTGCACAGGACCGACCATGACCCCACCCGACTGGCTGCAAGCCGCCCGTGACCAATGGCGCTGGCGTGGCCGGCAACGCCCGCCGTTTGCCGTCGAGCCCGGCCCGGGGCAGGTGTCGGTGTGGGACTTTCCGCGCCCGCCCCGGCTGGCGGCCGACAGCCGCGAGGTGGTGCTGCGCTGGGGCAGCACCGAAGTGGCGCGCACCCGCCAGGCCCTGTGCGTGCTGGAAACCGGCCACCCGCCCAGTTTCTACCTGCCGCTGGCCGACGTGGCACGCGCGCTGCTGCAGCCGGCGCCCGGCGGGTCGTTCTGCGAATGGAAAGGCCCGGCGCGGTACTGGTCACTGGTGGACGGCCCACGCCAGTTGCCCGGCGTGGCCTGGTCCTACCCACAGCCGCTGGCAGGCGCCGAGGCGCTGGCCGACCGGGTGGCCTTCTACCTGGGCAGCCTGCAAGGCTGGATCGACGGCGCGCCGCTGCTTGCGCAGCCAGGCGGCTTCTACGGCGGCTGGATCACGCCTGAACTGGTGGGGCCGTTCAAGGGCGGGCCGGGCAGCGAGGGCTGGTAGACCGCCTGGCGCGACGCCGGCCGCCAGATGCGTTGCTCTGGCCCCGCAGCATCAGCATCGAGAACTCGTTTTGGTCGCCACAGCCGCAGGCAAAGAACCTGCGCCGCACCCTCAAGCTTGGCAGATTCCTGCCGAAACATCACTGGGAATGGTGTGTCACGGCTTGGTGGCGCATGCCGGTTGTCCCGGACGATGGACAGATGAGGATTGCAGATGGACAGCAACATACAGCACGACACGATGCACCACCCAGCGGGCCGCGCCGGCTTCTTTGCCCACCACGGCATGTGGGCGCCGGGCGTGCGCTTGTTCAGGCGCTTGTGCTTCCGGAACAAGGCGCTCTTGATTACGGCGATATTCCTGATTCCGCTCGCCACGCTGAGCACGGTCTATCTGCGCCAGGT
>JBBRVT010000046.1:0-15250 GCA_038246615.1 Burkholderiales bacterium | reverse complement strand
TGTTGTTGGTCACCGCCGCCAACTGGCCGGCGATGGTGGTGCCGTGCCAGCTGGACCGCAGTGTTTCCGGGCAGCCACTGAACTTGTCGGGCATGGCCAGCCGGTCGACCGCGGTCACTGCGTCGCCCGGGTCCTGCGGGTCGTTGTCGCGGCCGTTGCCGTCGCCGGCATACACCGGGTCGGCCACGAAGTCGAAGCCGGGCAGCACGCGGGCGTTGGTCTCGATGTGCGAGGTGATGCCCGAATCCAGCACCGCCACCACCGCGCCCGGGTTGCCCAGGCCGGCCACGCCGGTGCTGCGGTCCCAGGCCTTGGCAAAGCCCGCTGCGCCGGTGTTGCCGGTGGCCACCGCCTGCAGCCACCACTGCTGCGCAAAGCGAGCGTCGTTGGGCGTGGCATCCTGCCGTTGCTCGCGCACATCGGGCACCACCGAGCGCACCCGCGGATCGGCCCGCAGCCGGGCCTGCAATGCGGCGGCGGCGGCGTAGTCCAGGGGGCCGCTGGCCGCCAGCGCATGCCAGCGCCCGCCGACCGAGCGCTGCAGCGCCAACGGCAACTGCCGTTCGGCCAGCAGCGTGGCCATCGCCGCCGCAGGGCCCGAAGCGCCGCCCGAAGCCAGGCGCCTTTGCCCCGCTGGCAGCGCTGCATCCTCGTGCAGTTCAACGATGAAAGAGGTCACCGGGGGCGCGGCGTGCGCGGCGCCGCTCAACAGGGCAGCAGCACCGAGGCCGGCCAACCAGGGCAAGAGACGGGTAGAAAAGTTCATGCAGCACTGTAGGCAGCGCCCGTGCTTGCCCCTGTGACGGCCTCACCCCGCCATGAGCCGAACGGCTCATGGCCCGCAACTGCCGGGGGGTGAATCATCACGCCTCAGTCACATGCGGCCTGTAGTCTGAGCCGGTCGCCCCCATAAGTCACCGCCGTGCCCCAGCCCTGCCTGTCCGTTTCACTCCGCGCCCCGGCAGGTTCTGTGGTTCAGGGCGCTCGCCCCCGGCGCGGCTTCACGCTGCTCGAGCTGCTGGTGGTGATGGTCATCATCGGCCTGCTGGCGGGCTACGTCGGCCCCAAGCTGTTTGCGCAGATCGGCAAGTCGGAGACCAAGGTCACCCGAGCACAGATCGACGCGCTGCAAAAGGCGCTGGACCAGTACCGCATCGACATCGGCCGCTATCCCAGCGCCGAGCAAGGCCTGGCCGCACTGGTCAACAAGCCCGCCGACGAGCCGCGCTGGACCGGGCCGTATCTTGCCAAGGCCGTGCCAGCCGACCCGTGGGGCCGGCCGTATCTGTACGCGATGCCGGGCCAGCATGGTGAATACGACCTGGTGTCGTACGGCCGCGACGGCCAGCCCGGCGGCGACGGCGACAACACCGACCTCACGAGTTGGTGACCGGCGGTGCAACAATTTCTGGCTCAGTGGTATGAGCCGGCCACGGCCGGCGCGCCCGCCCGCCTGCGCCAGGCCAAGGTGCAGGCCGAACATGCCCAAGCCGTGAGCGCGGCACTTGGCGTGGCGCCGATGCATCTGCTGTCGGTCACGCCGCTGCGCGCCAACACTGGGCGGCGGCTGTCACTGGCCCGCCGCCCGGCTTTCGACCTGCGCCTGTTCAGCCAGGAATTGGCGGTGCTGCTGCAGGCCGGCATTCCGCTGCTGGAAGCACTGCAGACCTTGCGCGAAAAAGACGGGCCGGCGCCCACCCGCGGCCAACCGGGCAGCGCGCTCGACACCGTGATTGCCGAGCTGCGCGATGGCCTGTCGATCTCGGCCGCGCTGGCCTGCGCGCCCGAGGCCTTTGACCCCCTGTTCATCGCGCTGGTGGCCGCCAGCGAGCGCAGCGGCCAACTGGCTGAAACACTGCGCGACCACGCCGCCTACCTGCGTTGGAGCGGCGAGTTGAAGGCCCGGCTGCGTGCCGCCCTGGTCTACCCGCTGCTGCTGCTGGCGGCCGGCGGGGCGGTGATCCTGTTCCTGCTGCTCTACGTACTGCCGCGGTTTGCCGGGGTTTTTGACGGCCTCGGGCGGGAGCTGCCGATGGCCTCACGCTGGCTGATCGACCTGGGCGTGCTGGCCGCAACGCACCCGCTTGCCTCGCTGGGCCTGGCCTTGGGGCTGCCGTTGGCCGTGCTGCTGGCAGCACGCCTGCCCGCCAGCCGCGCACTGGGTGCCCGCTGGCTGTGGCGCAGCCCGGGCCTGGGCCCGCGCTTGCGGCTGGTGGCGCTGGCCCGGCTGTATCGGGCCTTGAGCCTGACGTTGGCGGCCGGCGTGCCGGCACCGGCCGCGCTGCGCCTGGTCGACGGCGTGCTGGCGGCGCCGCTGCGGCCAGCGCTGCAGCGCGTGCTGCAAGGCGTCAACACCGGCCAGCGCCTGTCGCAGTGCATGCAGGACGAGGGCCTGGCCACACCGGTGGCCTGGCGCATGTTGCGGGTAGGCGAGAGCAGCGGCGAGGTGCCCGAGATGCTGGCCCGCGCCGCGGCCTTCCATGACGAACAGATCGCCCGCCTGTCCGACCTGGTCACCCGCCTCGTCAACCCGGTGCTGATGCTGGTGATGGGCGTGGTGATCGGCGGCATCGTGGTGCTGATGTACCTGCCGATCTTCACCTTGATGGAGCAGGTGCAGTGAGCCTGCCCGGCCGCCCGAAAGGCGAAACCACCGCAATGCGAAGCATGGAGGTTTCGAGATGAACCGCACGGACGAGCAGGCCCTGGCCCGCCCGCCGCGCTTCGACCACGCGCGCTGGCCGCAGGCCCAGGCGCTGCGCCACCGCGCGTTGCTGGCGCTGCGCGATGACGGCAGCGCCTGCCTGCTGGCCGACCGGGCGCCCGACCTGTTGCTGCTGCAGGCCGCAGAAGCCCGGCTGGCCGCCCCGGTGTGCTGGCAGCAGTGTGATGCCGCAGCGCTGGATGCCTGGCTGGCCCAGGGCGAGCAGGACGGCCGCGCGCTCGATACGCTGGCCGGCCCGGCTGCTGCCGACACCGTGCCCCCTGCCCCGGCCACCCAGGAGCTGACGCTGGCCGGCCTGACCGCCGAGGCCAGCCCGGCGGTGCGTCTGCTCGACGCGGTGCTGTTCGATGCCTTGAAGGACGGCGCCAGCGACATCCACATCGAAAACCAGCCGCGTGGCGCCGAGCTGCGCTTGCGCCGCGACGGCGTGATGCAGGCGATGCGCCGTATCGACGGTGTGGCGCTGGCCGAGCAGATGGTCTCGCGGCTGAAGGTGATGGCCGAACTCGACATCGGCGAGCGCCGGTTGCCGCAGGACGGCCGCTTCAAGCTGCGGGTGCAGGGCCGCGAGGTCGACTTCCGGCTCTCCATCATGCCCAGCGTGTTTGGTGAGGACGCGGTGATCCGGGTGCTTGACCGCGGCGCACTGGCCCAGGGCGGCGCAGCGCTGACCCTGGCCGCGCTGGGCTTTGCCCCGGCCATGCGCGAGGCGATCACCGGCCTGGCGCGCGCGCCGCACGGCATGCTGCTGGTCACCGGCCCCACCGGCAGCGGCAAGACCACCACGCTGTATGCCGCGATCACCGAGGTGCACACCGGCCGCGAAAAGATCATCACCATCGAAGACCCGGTGGAATACCAGCTCGCCGGTGTGGTGCAGATCCCCGTCAACGACAAGAAGGGGCTGAGCTTTGCGCGCGGCCTGCGCTCGATCCTGCGGCACGACCCCGATCGGGTGATGGTGGGCGAGATCCGCGACGCCGACACCGCGCAGATCGCGGTGCAGGCCGCGCTCACCGGCCATGGGGTGTTTTCCACCGTGCACGCCAACAGCGCCTTCGACGTGATCGGCCGCTTCATGCACATGGGGCTGGATTTGTACAACGTGGTGGCCGCGCTGAACGCCGTGCTGGCGCAGCGCCTGCTGCGCCAGGTGTGCAGCGCCTGCGCCGAGCCGGTGGCGGCCACCGCCGCCGAGCGCACCCTGCTCGACGGCAACGATGGTGGCGCGCCTTTGCAGTGGCGGATGCAACGTGGCCGCGGCTGTGCGCTGTGCCACGGCACGGGCTACCGCGGCCGCCAGGCGGTGGCCGAACTGCTGCGCATGGACGACGGCCTGCGTGACCTGATCGCCGCGCGCGCGCCGATGTCGGCCATCAAGCAGGCGGCCCGCGAACGCGGCCTGCTGCCGCTGCGCAGTGCCGCGCTGGCGGCGGTGCGCGCCGGCCGCACCACGCTGGAGGAGATCGAGCGTGTGGTTGGCCCTGACTGAGCGCCCCGCCCGCCCCGCCTGGCGCACACGCTTGGCCACCCCGCACGGGCTGTGGCTGGGTGCCGGCGGCCTGTGGGATTTCGGCCCACTGCCGGGCTGGCACCTTTTCAGCGCGCGCCCGCCACAGCGCTGGGTGCCGTTGCGCCATGCCAGCTTCGAGGCCTGGAGCCAAGCCCACGCTGGGCGCGCCTGCACGCTGATGTTGTCGGGCTGGCTGGTGCATGAACTGCTGCTCGACCGTGAACTGCCGCTGGCCGACGATCACGCCCGGCTGGCCTACGCGCGTGGCGTACTGCAGCATTACCACGGCGACGCCGCACTGCAGTGGCCGCTGGCCGCCTGGCAGGCCGCCGGCCGGCGGGGTGTCAGCGCGCTGCACGCGCTCAGCCTGCACGCGCTGCAGACGCAGGCCAAGCAGGCTGGCGTGGGCCTGCGCTCGGTACGGCCCTGGTGGCGTGTGGCGCTGGCCCTGGCACTGCAGCAGCGGCCGCCGCTGGCCAGCGCCGAGGCGGCCCGGCTGCTGGTGGTCGACGGCCGTCTGGTGACGCAGATCGACCTGGCCCGCGGCGTGCTGGTCGGCTTGCAGCAACGCCGGTTGGACACGCCCACCCACGCCGCACTGCAGGCGCTGAGCGATCACGCGACTCAAACGGTCTGCTGCGCATTTGGGCATGGCCTGCTGACAACAGTGGCCGACCGCGCCGCCCTGAACGGCTCGCCCATCACGCTGCTGGGTAGCTTGCAGGGCGAAGCGCCTGCGGCGCTGTGGGCCTCGGCGGCTGGTGACCGATGGCAGGTGTTGCGGTGAGCCTGTTGTCGCCCCAGCCCGATTTCCTGCGGCCGACTCAGGGCCCCAGCGCGCTGGCATGGGCCTGGTGTGGCACCTGCCTGTTGGTGCTGGTGGCCGCGGGGCTGGACGCACGCTCGGCCTGGCTCGACCGGCAGCAATCGCAGCAGCGCCTGGCCGCTGCCCAGCAGCGGGTGGCTGCACCGCGGGCAGCCTTGGCGCCTGCGACACGGCCCACCACCACCGTGCCGCCGGCCGAGCTGCGCCAGGCCGAGGCCCGCCGCTGGCTGCAGCGCCTGGCCCATCCCTGGCCGGCCGTGTGGGCCGCCAGCGAAGGTGCCAGCGCCGGCGGCATCGCTTGGCTGGGTGTCGAACATGACGGGCGGGCCAGCTTGCGCCTCAACGGGCTCGCGCCCGATGCCGGGTCGCCACAAGAGGCCGCGCATGCCCTGCGTTCGCAACGTGACGGCGGCGGCGCGGTCTGGCGCGCGGTGCTGCTGTCGCGCCTTGATCGGGTGCCCGAGGGCCAGCGCTTCGAGATCACCGCGCAGCTGGCGGCTGCCGCCGAGGCCCCCCGATGAGCCGCGGCTACCCACGGTCAAGCGCCCGGGCCATCACCTGGCCTGGTGCCAGTGTGCTGAGCCGGCCCGTGGTGGCGGGTGCTGTCGGCCTGCTGCTGGCAGCGCTGCTGGCGCTGGGGCTCGTGCCGCGCTGGCGGGCCGAGCAGGCGCAGGCCGATCAGGCGCTGCAGGCCGTGCTGCGGCTGGCCGACCGGGCGCGGGCGGCCCGGCCGGTGGCCGAGCCGGCCCGCGATGAGCAGCGCCTGCTGCAAGCGCTGCCGCCGGCCGACGACAGCCCTGGCCGCATCGCTGCGCTGCTTGAACTGGCCACGCGCCACGGTTTGACGGTGGACTCGGTACGCCAGGGCGATACCCGTGGCGCAGACAACCGTGCCGGCGCGCTGCCCCTGCAGCAGGTGCCGCTGGCGCTGGCGGCGCGTGGCCCGTACACCGCCCTGCGTGGCTTTGTGGCCGAAGCGCTGCAACACGACGACGCACTGCTGCTGGACCAATTGCGCATCAACCGCAGCCAGGCCACCGCCCGGGAGCTCAACGCCGACCTGCAATGGACCCTGCTGCAGCGGCCTCCTGAGCCGCCGCAGCGCCTGCCCGGCGGCCCGCGGGCGCTGCCTCTTGACCGCGGTGTGGCAGCGGTGGCCGCCGGCCAGGCCGAACGGGCGCGCCCATGAGGCCGGCCCTGGTGTGGGCGCTGGCCGCCAGCCTGGCCGCGGCCGCTGGATTGGCGCTGTGGCCGACCGACGACGACAGCGACGGCGCTGACCACCGCGCCGGCATGGCGGCCACGGCGCCTGCCGCGGCGCTGGCGGCACCCCTTGCCGTTTCACCGCCAAGTGCCACGCCCGCGGCCAAGACCACGGTCACCCCCCGTACCCTGCCGTCGCTGCCCACCCGAGCCGCCGACTGGCCAGCGCCAGGCCGCGAGGCGCTGGCGGCCTGGCAGGGCGCACCGCCACCGCCACCGCCGTCAGCCGCAGCCAGGCTTGCCGCTGGACCGGTCTTGCCCGCACGCCCCGCCGTGCCCGAGTTCCCCTACCGGTGGATTGGCCAGCTCGACGATGGCGGCGCGCCGCAACTGCTGCTGGCCAGCGCGCAGCGCAGCGTGGGGGTGCGCCTGGGCGACATGCTTGACAAGCGCTGGCGGCTTGAGCGCGATGCGGGCGGCGCGCTGCAGGCGGTCTACCTGGCCACCGGCGACAAGGTCGTGGTGCGCGGCGCGCCTGCCGCAGACAACCCATGACCTCCGAACGTCGCCACCTGGCCCGTCCTCTGCTCGACCTCCATCACCGCACTCGCACGCCGGTTCAGCCCGATCCCATGTCCCCAAGCCCGCCGTCTCGCCCCCACACGCCCTGCCCCAAGCCGGACCGCGTCGCTGGGGTCACCGCCCGGTGGCGAACCGGGCTGTTCATGGCCACCCTGGTCAGCGTGTTTGCCGGCTGCGCCACCCCGGTGATCGACGAGGCCGAAAGCTTGTTGCGCGGCGGCCACTACGAAGCAGCCTACGCCCGGCTCGACGAGGCCCTGCGCCGCCAGCCCGACAACAGCGCGCTGCGCACCGCGCACAGCCGCCAGCGCGACCGGGTGGTGGTGCAGGCACTGGCGCGTGCCGACCTGGCCCAGGCCGGTGGCCGCTTTGACGAGGCCGAGCGGCTGGTGGAGCGGGTGCGCGCGCTCGACCCGGCCCAGTCGCGGCTGGGCGCGATCAGCCACCAGCTCACCGCCGCCCGCCGCGAGCAGCAGCGCACCGCCGCACTGCGCGCGCAGCAGCAGGCCGAGGCCAGCGCCCGCGCCAACGCCCCGCTGCCGGCGCCGCTGCTGCCGCCAGCGCTGGCCGCGGCCTACCAGAAGCCGGTGGCGCTGGAGTTCCGCGAGGCGCCGCTGCGCCAGGTGTTCGAGTCGCTGGCGCGCAGCACCGGCGTCAACTTCGTCTTCGACAAGGACGTGCGCGGCGACGCCAAGGTCACCGTGTTCCTGCGCAACGTCACGCTCGACGAGGCCATGCGCGTGATCCTGGCCACCCAGCAGCTCGACCGCAAGCTGCTCAACGACAGCACCGTGCTGGTCTATCCCAACACCCCGGCCAAGCAGCGTGAGCACCAGGAGCTGGTGACTCGCAGCCTGTACCTGGGCAATGCCGAGGCCAAGCAGTTGCTGACCCTGGTGCGCACGATGACCAAGACCCGTGACCTGTACGCCGACGACCGGCTCAACGTGCTGGTGGTGCGCGACACCGCCGAGGTGGTGCGCCAGGTCGAGCAGCTGGTGGCCACGCTGGACCTGGCCGAGCCCGAGGTGATGATGGCCGTGGAGGTGATGGAGGTGGCCTCCAACCGGCTGGACGAACTGGGCCTGAGCTGGCCCACCGAGGTGCGGTACGGCATCCCGGGTTTGACTGGGCAGGTCGAACTGGGCAACCGCAGCAGCTTGCGCGCCAGCATCGTCAACCCGGCGCTGCTCGCCACGTTGCGCGGCGAGGCGGGGGCCACCAACCTGCTGGCCAACCCCACCATCCGCGCCCGCAACCGCGAAAAGGCCAAGGTGCAGATCGGCGAAAAGCTGCCGGTATTCACCACCACCTCGTCGGTCAACATCGGCGTGGCCACCTCGGTGGCCTACCTCGACGTGGGGCTGAAGCTGGAGGTCGAGCCCACGGTGCAGCTGGACGGCGACGTCAGCATCAAGGTGGCGCTGGAAGTGAGCAACCTGCTGCGCACCGTGAGCGGCCCGCAGGGCTCGATCGCCTACCAGGTGGGCACCCGCAGCACCAGCACCTCGCTGCGCCTGCGCGACGGTGAAACCCAGGTGCTGGCCGGCCTGATCAACGACGAAGACCGGCAAGGCGCCAAGGGCGTGCCCGGCCTGTCGACCGCGCCGCTGGTGGGCAAGCTGTTCGGCGTGCAGAGCGACACCCGCAACAAGACCGAGGTGGTGATGCTGATCACGCCGCGCATCGTGCGCCGGCTGGCGCCGGTGTCGGTCGCCGCGGCCACCATCAGCTCGGGCACCGACAGCCAGCCCGGTGCACCCTCGCTGCGGCTCAAGCCCGGCGCGCGTGTGGGCATGGCGGCCACGCCAGGCGGCGCCGCTGCGGCTGGCAGTGCGCCGCCGGGCAATCCGCCGGCGGGCGATGCCGCAGCCGACCCAGCCGAATCAGCCGCCATTGCCGCCGCGCCCGCGGGCGAGCCCGGCCGAGCGGCCACCGCCAGCGGCGCCAGCGTGCTGATTGCCACCACCGGCGAGGCCCGGGTCGGCGAGACGGTGGCCGTCACGCTGTCCAACCGCAGCGGCCTGCAAGCCAGCGGTGAGCTGGTGTTTGATGCCCAGGCGCTGCAGCTGGCCTCGGGCGGGGCCGACAACGCGCCCGGCGGCCCGGCCAATGCGGCAGCGGGCCGCGCCGCTTTCAAGCTGGCGCCCCGGGGCGATGCGGTGCTGGTGTTTCGGGTGCTGCCGGCGGCTGCGGGCCAGAGCGTGGGCCTGCAGGTGCTGGGCCTGGCCGCCAGCACCGCCGCCGGCCAGGCCGCCGATATCCGGCTGGACGGCGACGCCACCGTGCGTGTGGCGGCCCAAGCCACCCCGGCCGTGGTGGAGAGCCGGCCATGAGGCGCAGCCGTGGCTTCACGCTGATCGAGATGGTGGTGGTGCTGGCCATCGTCGCCATCCTGGCGATGGCCGCGTTGCCGCTGCAGGAAATGACGGTGCGCCGCGCGCAGGAGATGGCCCTGCGCGAAGGCCTGCGCAGCATCCGCGGCGCGCTCGACGAGCACCGCCGCGCGGTGGAGGCCAAGCGCATCGCCGCCGGGCCCGACGGCTCGCCCTGGCCGGCCACGCTGCAGGCGCTGGTGCAGGGCGTGGCGCTGGTCGACGAACAAGGCCAGGCGCCGCCGGGCGGGCCGCGGATGTACCTGCTGCGCAAGCTGCCGCGCGACCCGTTTGCCGACCCCGCGCTGGCCGCCGCCGACAGCTGGGGCCAGCGCGCCAGCACCAGCCCGCCCGAGGCCCCAGCGCCCGGCCGTGACGTCTTCGACGTGAGCTCGCGTGCCGATGGCCTTGCGCTCGACGGCAGCCGCTATGCGGATTGGTGAGGCCACGCGATGACGATGCAAACCGACGCCGCCCTGCCCGCCGCTGTGCGCCGGGGCAGGGCCGCCGCCGGCTTCACGCTGATCGAGCTGATCGTCGTGATGGCCATCGTTGCGCTGCTGGTGTCGATCGCCGCGCCGCGCTACCTGCACAGCGTGGACCGCGCCCGCGAGGCCAGCCTGCGCAGCAGCCTGCAGGTGATGCGCCACGCCATCGACCAGTTTGCCGCCGACCGTGGCCACTACCCCGCCAGCCTGCAAGAGCTGGTGGACGCCCGCTACCTGCGCCAGCTGCCCGAAGACCCGCTGACCCAGCGCGCCGACAGCTGGGTGGCGCTGGCGCCAGCGCCCGACAGCGTGCTCAGCGGCGCAGTGTGGGACGTGCGCAGCGGCGCCGCCGGCCGCGCCCGCGACGGGGGGCTGTATGCCGAGTGGTAGCCGCCAGGCGCGCCGGGTTGGCCCGCGCCGCCCACACTGCCCTCGCCGTCCACGCCAGCCGCGCGGCTTCACCTACCTGCTGCTGCTGTTCATGCTGGCGCTGCTGGGCGCGGCGCTGGCCAGCTGGGGCACCTCGTGGCAGGTGGCCGCCCAGCGTGAACGCGAGACCGAGCTGCTGTTTCGGGGTGGGCAGATCCTGGAAGCACTGCAGCGCTTTCATGAGCAGACCCCCAGCGGCCAGGCGCCCCTGCCCCAGCGCCTGGACGACTTGATGCTCGACACCCGCTGGCCCGCACCGCGGCACCACCTGCGCCGGCTGTTTGCCGACCCCTTCACCGGGCAGGCCGACTGGGTGCTGCTGCGTGACGCCAGCGGCGGCATCGTCGGCGTGCACAGCCGGTCGCAACGGCCGGCGCTGCGCCAGCAGGGCGTGCCGATGACCGCCCGGCCCAACGCCGCCCCGGCCAACGAATTGATCCCCGCACCCGCTCGACCGCCGCAGGTGGGCGACTGGCAGTTCAGCATCCAGCCCCGCAGCACTGCCCCAAGGAAAGCACGATGAGCCCGTCCACCGGCAACACCGACCGGGGCACAGCGGCACAGCCGCCACCACCGCAAGCACCCTCCACCGGGCCCCCGGTGCCGACCGACACCCCGGTGCCGACCGACAGCCAGATCCTCAGCGCCGAGCAGGCGCAGGCCGTGGTGCGGCTGGTCGAAGCCGCGCCCACCGTGCGCCGCCGCTACCAGTTTTTTGTCTGGGCGCAAAGCCAGGTGCAAATCCTGCTGCCGCACCAGCTGATGGTGTGCGGTGCCTACCAGCGGCACCGCAAGGCCATGGTGTTCCATGCCTTCCACAACATCGTGCTGCCGCCCGATGTGTTGGACAACCTGACCCAGCCCGACAGCCCGCTGGTGGCCGCACTGACCCGGCATTGGGTGGACGGCCGCGGCCAGCCGCGCGCGCTCGACCTGGACCGCCTGGATGCCGAGGCCACCCACGCGGCCCAGGGCCTGCGCAGCGGCATGGGCTATACCCATCTGCTGGTGCATGGCGTGGCCCGGCCACAGCGGCCGCTGGAAATCGAAAGCCTGTTCATCTTCGGCGGCATCGGCGCTGCCGCGCTGCTGTCCCAGCGCAATGCCTGCCTCGACCTGGTGCTGCCGCACCTGCACAGCACCTGGCAGCGCGTCACGTCCACCGAACTGGAGTTGCAGCGCCCCAACCCGGCGCCGCCCACCGCCCCCGACCGCCCGCGCAGTGAGGCCCCGCCCGCGCCGCGCGGCTCGGTAACCGCCCGCGAGCGGCAGATCCTGCGCTGGGTGCGTGAGGGCAAGAGCAACCAGCAGATCGCCGAAGTGCTGGACATCAGCCCGCTGACGGTGAAAAACCATGTGCAGAAGATCCTGCGCAAGCTCGGTGCCGGCAACCGGGCCCAAGCGGTGGCCCAGGCCCTGGCGCAAAACCTGATCGATGCCGCCACCCCCCCGGTTCAGGTGGCAATCCCCAAGGCCAACGCAGAACCATGAGCCTAACGGGCCATGCGATGAGCCGATCGGCTCATCGACGCCGTAGCCGCACCGCGTCAGGATGTCACGGAAAGCGGCCAGCATCAGTTCCTGAGTGCCGTCTCTTGATTCGCTCTTTGTGCAAGGGCTTTACCGCCCTGCGCCTGCCAGTGCCGCCAAACCTGTTGCCCACGTCGGCCGGGGGTTTGACAGTGCCCGCCAGCGCTCTTTCATCCCGGCCGTCGGCCGCACGGCATGCTTTTTCAAACTCTGGAGAATTTCATGAAATTCAAGACTCTCGTAGCCAGCATCACGCTGGCCCTCACCGCGCCGGCATTTGCGGCGATCGCACCGGGCTTGTCGACCAACGCCGCCCCGTACACCGGCAACGGTGAACTGTTCCTGGTGGTGCAGGACAGCGCGGCCAAGGTGTCGTTCACGCTCGACCTGGGCATCACGATGCAGTCGTTCATCGACGGTCACAAGGGCAACAGCTACTTCCCCAAGAGCTGGAACGTTGTCACCGACGCAAACTCCGCCGCCAACTGGGCGGCATTCGACGTTGCAGCAGACGTCAACAAGTCGGTCTGGGCGGTGCTGGCACTCGACTCCGCCGGCAACTTTCAAAAGGATGGGTGGCGCCTGATCACCACGGTTGAAGCTGGCAAGGAGGCCACGATCGGCAACACCGCCAACAGACAGTTGAGTGACGGCATCAACCAAGCCGCCAGCTTCTTCACGGCGATCAACGCTACCGGCAGCCATGCGCCGCAAGCCAACTTCGCCGCCAATGGCTCCAGCGTCAACTACGAAACCGACAACGGCCGCGCCTACTTTGGCGAGCTCGGCGGCCTGACCGCGACGCTGAACAACAACGCGCAGTTTAAAAATACCAATCTGATCGGTGTCGATTCGTCGTTTTTCTACGTGACCCGTTCCAGCACCAGCCAGCTGAATTCGGTCAAGGTCTTCTCCGAGCAGTTCGCCTTGTCGGCTGCTGCGCCGGTGACGGTCTCGTTCGATGGCCAAGCCTTGTCCATCAGCGCGGTGCCGGAACCCGGTACCTACGCGCTGATGTTCGCCGGCCTGGCTGCCGTGGGCTTCTTGGCCCGCCGCCGCCGCCGCGGCTGATCCGCGCCGCACTTTCTCCGTCCCACCGTCTGCATCGATCGGCGTGCAACGCCGACTTGGGCAGCGCCTTGTCCAAACCCTTTGAGGAATGACATCATGAAAATCCGCTCCATCACCGCCGCCGTCCTGGCCGCGCTCTCTTGCCAGGCCTACGCGCTGTCGCCCGCCCAGGTGGCTGACGCCGGCACGGTCAAGGTCTACGTGTCGGGCGCCTCCGCGCTGCGCAACATCATCGGCGGGCTGTTCACCCAGCACTGCACCACTGACCTCGACGTCTTCTACAGCGGCGTCGGCTTCTTCGGTGCCGACCCGGCGGTCAACCGCCCTGGCACGCAGTTCACCGCCAACGGCGACGCACACCGCGTCTACGCTTGCACGATGTCGGCCACCTCGCCGATCCTGGCAGGCAAAAAAGTAGCCCTGTTCAAGAGCGACCTGGGCGGTTCCGGCCAGGGCGTGTTCCCGGTCTACTTCGGCGGGGCCGAAGGCGCCACCCGCAACACGCTAGATCTCGGCAGCTGCGGCGCCAAGGGCACCTACGGCGCGGCCACCTATGTCTGCACCAGCGACAACGTGTTGAAAGTGTCAAGCGCCGGCGTGTCCGACGTCGAGCCAGGCATGTTCAAGGGCATCAACGTGCCCGGTGATGACCCCAACTACCCGCAGGACGGCCTGAGCGTCGACCAACTCGGCGAACTCGACACCAAGGCCCTGTTCCAGACGGTCTTTGGTGTGGCGGTGAACAAGGCGCTGCGCAATGCGATGCAAACCAAACAAGGCCTGACGTCCGGCAGTGATGACGACCTGCAGCGGCCTTCGATGTCGCTGATCGAAGCGACGTCCTACTTCTCGGGGTCGCTGGGCTCGCCCAGTACCGGCGCTGGCTGGCAACCCATCGTTACCGATGGCGATGCCAAGAAGGCGACCCGTGTCAACGTCTGCCGCCGCGTCAATGGTTCGGGCACCCAGGCTTCGGCCAATGCGCACATTGCCCAGTTTCCTTGCAACGCCAGTCCCAGCACGGTCGCCGATGCCAGCTTCTCGGACAACGGCCTGAGCAACGTTGTCGCCAGCGTTGGCCCGACTGGTGGCCTGTTCGTCTTCGAAGGCTCGTCCACCGGTAATGTGATTTCCTGCCTGGGCGCCGCCGAGGACACCGCCGCCTACGCGGTTGGCCACGTGTCGAAGGAAAACGACGAAGCCGGCACGAAATGGCGCCACGTGAAGCTCGATGGCATATCCCCCAACCGGACCAATACCAAGAGCGGCAAGTACAGCTACTTCTTCGAGTCGACGATGCAATGGCACAAGACCCACTTTGCAGCGCTGGACCAGGATCAGCAGGACTTCCTGACCCAGTTCCGTGACGAAGCCGGCAAGCCCGATTCGCTGAACAAGCTGTCCACCGCCACCAAGCAAGGCGTGGTGGCGTTGCCGGATGCCTATGCCGGCGCGTTTGGTGTTGGCACGCAAAACGAAATCGACTTCGGCTCGCGCGTCAGCCGGGGTGGCAACAGCTGCTCTCCCGCGATCGTGGTGAAGTGATGGCAATCGTCAGGCGAGTGTTCGCCTGACCAGGGGCCCGCATCGGCGGGCCCCGTTCTGTTTTCGGAGATCGCATGAAGCGCACGGCCATTGCCCTTGTCGCCATCGCGCTGCTGGGCAGCAGCCATGCCGCCATTGCCCCAGGCACCAGCGGCAACGGCGAATTGTTTCTCAACGTGGTCGATTCACTGGCCAAGGTGTCGTACACCCTGGATCTGGGCATCACGATGGATGAGTTTTTTGTATCGGCCCAACAGGAAGTTGGCTACCAGCGCTTCTGGGCTGTCGATTCAGCCAACTGGACCAGCTTCAAAGCCTTGACCAACCTGCCGAACCTGCGCTGGTCGGTGGCAGCCATCGATTCATTCGGCAACTTTGGCCTGGGCGCTCAGCGTCTGTTCAGCAGCGTGCGTCAGGGCGATGAGGCCTTTGTCAGCGGCATGAGCAACAGGCAGCTTACCGAGGGCATCGCCACAACGGTTGCCGGCAATTTTTTCGCTTCGATCAACTCCCTCGGCACCCATGTGCCGCAAACCGACACCTCGGTCAACGGTGACAGCTTCAGCCTGGAGACCGACAGCGGCCGCGCCTACTACGGTGAGCCGGGCGGCTTGACGCCAACTTACAACGGCAATGCCCCGTTCAATGCCACCAACGAGATCGGCAAGTCATCCTGGTTCTACTACCTGACGCGGTCCAGCACCAGCCAGTTGACGTCGGTCAAGATCGTGATCGACGAATTCGACAACCTCGGTCACGACGGCTACTGGGGCTTCGTCAAGGTCGAGGACCAGGACAGCACGTCGCCCTTCTACAACCCCAGCTCGCCCTATGCCGGCAAGTACCTGCTGAGCTTCACGATGCCGGTGTTCGACGTGCGCACCACGGCGGCTTTCCAGTCGTTTGCGCTGGGCATCGGCCGCACCGAGTTCAGCGGCGGCCTGCAGGTGTCGGCGCTCGACG
>JBBRVT010000045.1:0-15463 GCA_038246615.1 Burkholderiales bacterium | reverse complement strand
CGCGCTGGTGGCCGGAGGCGCCGAGATCGCGGTGGCCGCGACGCTCGAAGGCGGCCAGGTGCAGGTGCAGCCGGTGTTCTGCCTGATGGCGGCCACGCTGGTGGACAGCCTGGCGGCCTTCACCCAGGCAGGGCTGCGCAAAGTCGAATGTTGGGCCAACCAGCACCGCTGCGCCACCGTGGTGTTCAGCGACGCCGATGCCTTCTTCAACGCCAACACGCTGGACGAGCTGCAGCAGTTGCAGCCGCGCTGACCAGCGCCGCCTCGCGGGTTTTTTCTTCCTGGTTGCCACGCTGGCCTGTCGACCTGGTGGAACGCCTGCGGCTGGGGCAGGGCCTTGCAATCAGCGCGCGATCGGCGACTGATGCGCCAGCTGACGCCTGCATTGCTGGCGTTCCAGCGCGCTGGTCTTGGCTTCGCAACGTGCCACGGCCTCACTGATGCCACCGGCCGACGCAGCCGGGTTGGGCGGCAGCACACCGGGCGCAGAGGCGGCGGGCTCGCGCGCAGGCACGCCGAGCGGCACTGTCAGCTGGGGCAGTGCCGCGCGCTCGGGCCGCATGCTGCCCGGCGCCATGGCACTGTCGCGCAATGCCTCGGGTGACATCAGGTGCGGGCCGGGCCGGGCGTTGGCCGATGCCAGGGGTGCAGGCGTCGAGACGCCTGCCTGGGCCGCCGCCCAGGGCGCGGCCGTCGCCAGCCAGGCTGCGAGCAACAGCATCGGCAAGTGCCCGATGCGGCGCTGCAATGGGGTCGGGAGCGGGGGGTGTGGGTGGGCGCGCATGCGCCACAGCTTGCGCGCCGGCCTGGCCCCGGGGTGTAGGACAGCGCCGCGCCTGCGCACCGGCCGGCATGTCTCGGCCGGGGCAATGCGTCAGAGCGTGTGCAGCTGTGAATCGGGCCCGATCAACGCCACCCGATGCGCTTGGCCGCCGCTGCCCAATGGGTGATCCGCCAGAACCGGCCTGTTCGTCGTTGCGCATGCCTGTCGGCGCTCCGCCTGGCTGCCAACCGCAGGCCGGTGGCAGCCAGGGCCCGCAGTTGACCGCTGTCCGGCGGTGGGGCTGCACCCACCGCCGCCATCAAGGCGCCTTGCTGGCTGTGCCCGGTGCGGCCGTGGGCGCTGCCCCTGGCGCCGGCGCGGTCCGGCGCGAGGCCAGGCTGCCTGCGCGGTTATCCAGGCCCGGGATCTCGACCTTGCAGGTGATGCCCGCAGGCAGCCGCAGGTCGCTGTTGGGCAGCTCCAGCCGGGCCCGGAAGGTGCCGCTCCCGACATCGACCACCGAATCCAGCGTCTTGACCTTGGCGCTGAGCCTGCCACCCACCGGCGCCTCGGGCATCACATCCAGCAGCATGCCCGGTTGCAGCTTGCGCAGCCCGGCCACCGGCAACAGCACTTCGACATGCAGCACCGCCACCTCGGCGATGCGCAGGAGCGGCTTGCGCAGATCGCGGTTGTCGGCCAGGTCGCCCGGGTTCACCATGCGCTCGACCACCACGCCGGTGAACGGGCTCTTGAGGGTGCGCAGACGCAGCTGCTCGGTGGCGCGCATCTGCTCCAGCACGGCCAGGCGCTGGTTTTCCTGGGCCTGCACCAGTTCGGCATCTGCCAGGCGTTTTTCGGCAGCAGCCTCGTCCCGGTCCTGCTGCGAAATGAACTGGCCATCGGCCAGCTTCTCGCGGCGCTGCAGCTTCAGTTGCGCATAGTCGGCCCGGCTGGTGGCGGACTTCAGCGTTCCTGCCATCGTGGCGCGGTAACGCGCCAGTTCGAGGTTGGACTTCTCCACACCCGAATCCAGCACCAGCAGCACCTGGCCGGCGCGCACGCGCTCACCGCGGTCCACCAGTACCTGTTCGACCAGGCCTTCGACGGCGGCACGCACGTCCACCGTCTGGCGTGGCTCGATCACACAATCGAACTCGCCCGCCGTGGCCAGGCAGGGCGTGGCGCACAGCGCCAGGGCCAGCAGACGTGTGCGCCGGTGGCGTGGGAACGGACAGGTCATGCTGGACTCCTGGCAAAGGGGAGATATCGGTCAGCTCGACCGGCCGCCAAAGGCCAGTCGGCGGTCGAGTTCGCGGTCTTGCTTGATGGTGCGGCGGCGTATGCCGGAGTAGTAGCGCTCGGCCCGCCACTGCGCAAACCGCCGCAGCAGGCGGCCCAGCCAGCCAGGCAGGCAGGCGCCGGGAGCCGCTGACGCTGCCCACCGCGCCAGCCAGGCGCCGAAGGGCGCGCCGAAGCCGAGCAGCAGGTCGTCCTCCAGGCTGACCAATGCCTCGCAGCTGCCGGGGTCGCCCTGGCGGCCGGCGCGGCCGAACAGCTGGCGGTCGACCCGCGCCGACTCATGGAACTCGGTCAGGATCACATGCAGGCCACCGGCCTCGCGTACCTGCGGGTGCAGCAGGATGTCGGTGCCGCGGCCAGCCATGTTGGTGGCCACCGTGATGCGTCCGGGTTGCCCGGCCAGGGCGATCACGTCGGCCTCTTCGGCGTCCTGCCGGGCGTTCAGCAGCGCATGCGCCAGGCCGGCGGCGCTGAGGGCCTGGCTCACCGCCTCGCTGGCGCCCACCGACCGGGTGCCGATCAGCAGCGCGCGGCCCTGGGCCGACATGGCCGCTGCCTGCCGGGCCACCGCCACCCAGCGGTCGGCCGCCCGCACGAACACCTTGTCGCCCAGGTGTCGGCGCGCCAGCGGCCGGTGGCCGGGCAAGCGCACCACGTCCAGTGCATAGACGGCGCGCAACTCGCCGGCCACTTCGGCGGCGGTGCCGCTCATGCCCGCCAGTCGCAGGTAGCGGCGGAAGAAACGCTGGTACGTCAGCCGCGCCAGGGTGTCACGCCGGTTGGTCAGGTCGACACCCTCCTTGAGTTCGATCATCTGGTGCAGGCCGCGCTCCCAGGATCGGTCGGGCATCACCCGGCCGGTGTTCTCGTCGACGATCTGCACCTGGCCTTCTTGAAGGATGTACTGCCGGTCGCGGTGGTACAGATGCAGCGCCGACAGGGCCTGCTGCACCAGCGCGTGGCGGGCACGCCGCGCCGCCAGCAACGGGTGGCTGCCGCAGCAGCGGGCATCGATCTCGGCGCGGCCGGCGTCCAGCAACTCGGCCTGGCGCTCGCGGGCATGCAGGCGCCAATGGTTGCCCTCCTGCAGCGCGCGGGCGGTGGCCAAGGCCAGCTGCCAGGCCGGCAGATCGCTGGAGCCGTCGCGTTCGGCCGACAGGATCAGCGGCGTGCGGGCCTCGTCGATCAGCACGCTGTCGGCCTCGTCGATCAGCACGAAGTACAGCCCGCGCAGGCGCCGCTGGGTTGCAGCTGTTCCGCTGCCGGTCAGCGGTGCGACGGCCTGGTGCAGGCCACGCGGGCCGCCCGCCTCGATCTGGTCACGCAGGTAGTCGAACACCAGGTCTTTGTTGGTGGTGTAGACCACTGCGCTGCGCCAGGCTGCCGCGCGCTCTGGCTGGGGCTGATTTTCGTGCACCAGGCCCACGTCGAGACCGAAGCGTGCGAACACCGGCGCGCCCTGCGCCGCGTCGCGCTCTGCCAGGTAGTCGTTGACGGTGACCACATGCACCGGCGCACCGGCCAGCGCCACCGTGACCGCCGGCAGCAGCGCGGTCAGGGTCTTGCCTTCGCCAGTGGCCATCTCGGCCAGTCTGCCCGACAGCATCACCCAACCACCCAGCAATTGCACCGGGTGGTGGGCCTTGCCGAGCAACCGGCGCGACACCTCGCGCACCAGCGCAAAAGCGTCGCACACCGGCCCGTCGGCCAGGCCGTCACGGCGCAAGGCATCGCGCACGCTGTGGATGCGCGCGTCCAGCCCGGCCTCGTCCAGCGCTGCCAGGGCGTCGGCCTGGGCCAGCACGGCAGCCAGTGCCGGGCGCCAGCGCCGCAGCGTCCAGCGCGACACCATGGGTGCCAGCTCACCACGCAGGCCGGCCAGCCAGCGGTCGATGGTCCGCTCGGTGCCGTCGCTCCGTTCGACCAGGCCATCGCCGCGCAACGCGCCGGCCTTCCACTGCGACAACAGAACCCGGGACATGTCGGCCGCCGCGCGCTAGACGTCGAAGCGTGACAGGAACAGCTGCCGCAGCCGGCGCCAGATCTGGCGTCCTGCCGGCTCGGGCGCCAGTTCGAAGCGCACGAACACCCGCGTGCCCAGCTGCAGCCCGGCCACGCTGTCGGGCAGCGCCAGCTCGAACTGGAACACCCGGTTGAGCGTCTTCAGGCCGTCAGGATCGCCCGGGTCGGTCGCGTGCCGCCCGCCGGCGGCCACCGCCAGCGCGCGCGAGGGCAGGCGGTCGCTGCCGCCGGGCACCTCGCGGACGACACGTGCTTCATGGGCTTCACCCAGACGGTCGGCCACACGCACGCGCACCTGGCGCAGCTGGTTGCGCACCAGGCCGATGTCGTCTTGGCGCACCACCACCCGCACGCTGCGCAACTGGCCGTCCAGGACATAGCCCAGCTGTTCACCCTGCCGAAGCCAGCGGCCCTGGATGTCGCTGGCGCGTGGCACCACCAGCCGGCCGGCACTGCCGGCCACCAGCACCAGGTGGTCGATGCGCTCTTCCAGTCGGGCCAGCGCCTGGCGTTCACGTGCCAGCGTGGCCGACACCCCAGCGGCCTGGGCCCGGCTGTCAGCCAGCAAGGTGGCCAATTGCACTTCCAGTCGTTCGATGCGCGCGCGCTGCACGTCGAACTCTGTCCACAGGCCGGCGTCACTGAGCTGGGCAACCGGCTGGCCGGCTTGCACCTGGCTGTCCGATGGCACCAGCAGCTGGTCGAGACTGCCGGCGCCGCGGGCGCGCACCTCGGCCTGTTCGGGTACCGAGACCACGCCTTCGGCGTAACTGGACATCGGCACCGGCACCGTCGCCAGCACCAGCGCCAGCAACGCCAGGCTGCCCGCGGTGACGGCCACGGCCCGACCGCGCTGGAGCGCCAGGGCCGGCGCCACCAGCACATGCTTCAGGCCCTTGAGCAGCGGCCAGGCAAAGCCGGTGGCCAGGCCCCAGATGGCCAGCAAGACGCCGATGAAGAAGAACTGTTCAGCCACGAACAGTGCGATGCCGAACACCACCAGCATGCGGTAGACCCAGCTCAGCCCGCCGTACCACAGCAGGATGCGGCGCTCGGCCGGACTTTCGTCGGGCGGCTCCAGGCTGACTGCGCCGAAGGCATGGCGCTGCACCAGCCAGCCCCACCATTGGGTCGCGCGCTGGCCCAGGTTGGGCATGCCGATCAGGTCGCAGAGGATGAAGTAGCCGTCATAGCGCAGCAACGGATTGGCGTTGAACACCAGAGTGGAGACGCCGGCCACCACCATCACGTTGAAGGCGAGGCTGCGTGCCAGACCTGGCTCGGCCAGCAGCCAGAAATACAGCGCCAATGCGGCCACGGCCGTCTCCGCCAGCATGCCCGCCGCAGCCACACCGGCACGTTGGCGGCGGCTGCGAAAGCCGCTGGATGCACTGGCGTCCACATAGGGGATGGGCGCGAAGACCAGGAACATCAGGCCCATCTCATGCACCTCGCCGCCGCCACGCTTGACGGCCCAGCCATGCGACAGCTCATGCACCCCCTTGAGCAGCGGGAAGACCACGGCCAGCAGCAGCAGATTGCCATCGGCCAGCACCCGGTCACTGAGGTTGCCGGTCAGCGCATCCCAGTGGATGCCCGCCATCACCGATGCCGGCAGCACCAGCGCGGCCCACAGCAACAGCCCAGCACCGCCGAAGAGCCAGCCCACGGCCGGCAGCGTGGCGCTCAGGAAGCGGTCCGGGTCCCACAGCGGCAGGCGCAGCGACATCGGGTTGCTGATGTTGCGCAGCCAGCGGGACCGCCGTTGCTTGGCACCTCGCTGCAGCAGATCGGCCACGTCAGGGGCCACATCGGCCAGCAGCAGGTCGGCGTTGTGGAGCTTGCTGATCAGGTCGAGCAGGTCGTCCTGCGATGGCGCGTCGTCGCCCAGGCGCTGCACTGCCTCATGCCACAGCGCGTCCACGCTGCGCTGGCCGTCCATCAGCGAGATCACCAGGTAGGCCGCAGGCGTGAAACGGTGCAGCCTGCCGCCAGCCGGCTCGACAACCACATACCACGGAGTGCCGCGGTAACGCTGGCGGTGGATGCGGGCCTCGCTGGCCAGCCTTGGACGCAAGGCCTGCACCCGGTACCAGGCGTCGCTGTGGAAGGCGTTGCTCATGCCCGATCAGGCCCGATTCGGCTTGCCGGGGTGCGCGTCAAGGCAGCCACTCCCACCAGGTCAGGCGCACCCAGTCCGTGAAGCGGTGGGTCCAGATCCACAGCAGCCGGCGCTCACCGGCCTCGATCTTGCCGACCCCCTCCATGCCCGGGCGCAGCCGTGGCGACGTGGCGTCCAGCACGGCTTCCACATCGAAGGCATTGCGGCCTTCTGCCGGCGCGGCGGTCGACACATTGCGCACCACGAAGCCGAGCGTCTCGCCGGTCAGGCCGGCCAGCACCAACTGGCCGCGCTGGCCCGGCGCCACGCCGCGGATGTCGCTCTCATCGACCTTCAACAGCACCCGGAAGGCGTCCAGTGGCGCCACTTCGAACAGCAGCTTGCCCTTCTCCAGCGGACTGCCCAACTGCTGTGACCAATCGCCGGAGATGACGATGCCGTCAAACGGCGCGGTGATGCGGGCACGCGCCAGGCGTTCGTCGACCAGCGACAGCTGCGCCTGGGCCTCGGCCATCTCGGCCGCCGCCATGCGTGCCTCGGCCCGCTCATGGCGCGACAAGGCGTCGCGGTAGCGGCGCTCGTGGCGTTCACGCTCACTGCTGTGGCGATCGCGCTCCAGCAGCAGGTCGCGCTCGTCCAGGGTGGCGAGCAGGTCGCCGGCCTTCACCTGTTGGCCGGCCTTGACCGTTGCGCTTTGCAAGAAGCCGTCGAACGGCACCACCAGCGCACGTTGCACCGATCCTTCGATGGCTGCGGGTGCGCTGATGCGCCAGTTGCCGTCGATGACCACCAACGCCACCGCTGCCACCAGCAACAGCGCCGCCGCCGCCCGCCAGGACGGCCGCCGCGGATCGCGCAGCGCAGCCCAGCCGGCGTCCAGGTGGCGGCGCAGGCGACCTGCCAGCCAGCGCTCGCCATCCCGGTGCAGCGCCAGCACCGGGCCCAGCGCCAGCGCCCAGGCCTCGATCCACGCCAGCGCATCGGCATCCAGCGGCTGGTCGAGATGGTGCTCTGCCAACAGCACGCCCACGGCCTGACCGCGCGCCATGACCACCACCGACACCACACCATGCGGGTGGCCGCCTGCGGACAGCAGGTCGCGGTGCGCCACGTCGATCATCGCTGCGCGGTCATTGCGTGCTGGCACGGTGACGGTGGCGCGCTGGTCCCAGGCTTCCTCCATCGCATTCTCGATGCGCCGCGCCTGTGCGCTGCGGCCGTCGAACCAGGCGGTAGCCGACAGCGACTGCAGCGCGATGCGGTCGTCGTGGCGGGGTTGGACAAGCCCCAGCGCGGCACGCGCCAGGCCGAGCCGCTCTGCCAGCAAATCCACTGCCAACTGGCCGGCTTCCTTCAACGTGCCGGCCTCGCTCACCCGCAGCAGGGCGTCCATCACCTGGTGCGACCGCTGCACGGCCAGGGCCTGCCGGGTGGCCTCGTCGCCGCGCAGCATGGCATCGAGCCAGCCCATGCCCCAGTGCAGCGCACGCAGTGCGGTCTGCACCTGCGGGTCCGTACGGGTGACCACGTCCAGCACCACCACGCCGCGCAGTTCACCGCGCACGTCGAGCGGATAGGCCAGCAGCAGGCTGGGCGCTGCGGCCACCAACCCGGCAGGTGGGGCCAGCGGTTCGATCAGCGCCCGGCGGGCGGTGAGGCAGCGCCGGGCAGGGTCGGCCAGATCGGTCAGGTCGGTGTCGCTGCCGGGCCAGTAGGCAGCCGGGGTGAACGCACCCCCGGGGTCGCGCAGCAGCACCAACGCACGCCGCGTGCGCCCGACCTGCTCGGCCATGATGGCCGCCCAGGCCTGGCAGAAGTCGCCCACCGAGCCGGCCTGCGCGAAGGCCGCCCAGTGGTCGGTCGCAGAGGCCGCAGACCCCGGTGGCTGCCGTGCTGCACGTTCGTTAGATTCCAACGCAGGACCGCCATGTGTTCTCGGCGACCGCTTGCGGTGCGCCGGAGTTTGCCGCCCCGGCGCACCGGGGGATCAGAGCGTGACGCGGATGCTGGCGTTGGCCGAGATTGTCGCAGACAGGCTCACCATCGGCGCCACCCAACTCGGGGCCAGGGCCGGCCTGGGCACCTGCCGTGGCGCCACTGGTCGGGGCGGCGTCACCACCACCACCGGCGGTGCAACAGGCGCCGGCGTGCTGCCAGGTATCGGCAGAATCTGGCCGGTGCTGCCGGACAGGGCCTGCAGCAGGCGCAGCGGGTCCACCGCGTCGAAGCGGCCGCTGCCATTCACATCACCGAGCAGGGCAGCGTCGATCAACGGCAACTGCGACAGCCGCGCCACGCTGCCATCGAGCAGCCCGCGCAGCAGTGCCACGTCGGCCGCGCCATGTTGTCGGTTGCCGTCCATGTCTCCCGGGTAGGCCGCCACATGCACACCGTCGTCGTCCAGTGCCGCCAATGCACCGCCGTTGACCAGCAGATCAAGCAGATCGATCACTTGCGCCGCCCCGTACACCGCACCGTCGGGCACGGTGGCAGTGAGCAGGGCAAGCGTGAGCGCGCCCGCCGGGAGACCGCTGGCCGAGGTGATCACCACCGCCAGGCGGCCAGCGCCGAGTGCGGTGACCGTGAAGCTTGCGTCGGCCGGCAAGCCGGGGCCGCGTGTCAAGGTGGCCAGGCCCAGCAGTGCGGGGTCGTAGGTCAGCGTGAAGCGCAGATCGGTGACACCGGCACCCTGGCTCAGCAGCACGGCCAGGCCCGTGTCGTTCAGGCCCACGCCCAGGCGTTGACCGGGGCCGCGCGCGGTGTCGGCCACGCCCACCGACACCGCGTTGTTGCGCGCCACGGTGAACTGGCCGATGTGGTCGTTGCCATGGGTCGGGTCGGCCTGGCCATTCAGGGCCACACCCTCCAGATCACGCAGGGCCTGTGCGCCAGCACGCAGGCGCACGCTGTAGCTGCCGTCGGCCAGCAGGCCGCCGCTGGCGATGAAGCGTGCGCTGCGCCCGTCGGCCGCCACGAACAGCGAGCCAGCCACTGGCGCACCGGCGGCATTGGTCACCACCACGTCGGCCGTGGGTCCGCCCACCTCCAGGTCGGCCAGGGCGATCGCTCGGGAGAACACCACGCCGAAGCCGTCGTGCCGGCCGGTGAGTTGCTCGACCACCAGCACGTCATGCGCCACGGTCAGCCGCACCTCGGCCTCGCTGCTGCTGACGCCGTCGCTGACGGCGTAGCGGAAGCTGTCGAGGCCCCGGAAGCCGGCATTCGGTGTGTAGGTGAAGGCGCCATCTGCGCCCAGGGTCAAGCTGCCCTGCGCCGGGCCGCTGACCAGGGTCACCACCAGCAGACTGTTGTCGGGCCGGCCCGGGTCGCTGTCGTTGGCCAGCACCTGGCCACTGACACTGCGCCCTTGCACCGTGGCGGCGACGTCGTCCCGGGCGTCTGGCGCGATGTCCTGGCGGCCGAAGTCGAGCCTGCTGTCGTCCAGCCCACTGGTGACGCTGACGGTATAGCTGCCGTTGCCAGTGCGCGCCCAGCCAGCGGGCAAGGTCTCGCGCACTGTCAGGCCACCTGGCAGCAGGTTGGACAGCACCCAGCTGCCGTCTGCACCGGTGGTGATGCTGGTCTCGCCGTCGTCGGCTTGGCCGTTGTCATTGACGTCGACGAACACCGTGGCGCCGGCGATGCCCGTCTCGCCAGCATCGCGCTGGCCGTTGCCGTTGAGATCGGCAAACACCCGGCCCGACACCTGGCCGAGCTGGAAGACACCGAAGTCGGCATCGGCCACATGCTGGCCAGCCACCAGATCGATCAACAGGCCGCCGCCGCCAGCCGCCGGGTCGACCGGTACCGGGTCACCGGACCCTGCGTCGCCGGTGTCGCCACCGCCACTGCCGGGCTGGCCGGCGCCGGCCATGGCGACGATGGCATCGGCCATGGCCTTGACGTTCAGGCGCGGGTAGTCGAGGCCGCTGTTGGCCACGTTGTCGCGTTCGTCGTCACCGTCATGGATGCTGACCGCCGTGCTGACCAGCAGGTTGCGGAACTCGGCCACGGTCAGGCTGCGGCCCAGACTCTGTTGCGCCAGCTGCTGCGCCAGGGCAGCCACGCCGGAGACATAGGCGGCCGATTGGCTGGTGCCCTGCATGGTGCGCACACCACCGCCGACCGCAGCCGAGGTGAGCCGCGCGCCAGGCGCGAAGGTGTCGATCTGGTTCGGATCGCGCTGGCTGAAGCTGGCGATGTGGTCTTCGCCGGTGGCTTCATCCACGCCGCCATTGCCGAATTTCCACGGGCCACCGAAATCGCCTGTCCAGACCGCGCCCACGGCCAGTACCGCCGGGTCGCTGCCCGGGTAGGCAAGGCCCAGCGCATTGACGCCGGCGTAGTTGTTGCCGGCCGCCGCCACGCTGATGATGTTGCGTGCGGCCAGGGCTGCGAACTCGTCACCCAGGCCGTAGCGGCCAGCCGCATCGGTCCAGTTGCCGCCGTCGCCCAGCGAGAGGTTGACCACGCCGATGTTGTAGGCCGCAGCGTTGTTGTTGACCCACTGCAGCGCCCGCTCCAGGTTGCGGAACGAGCCGCTGCCGTCGTCGCCGAACACCTTCAGCACGATCAGCTCTGCGCCTTGCGCCACACCGCCGAACATGCTGTCGGCCCCGGCGATCACGCCGGCCACATGGGTGCCGTGGCCGTTGCGGTCGGTGGCCTGGTTGTCGTTGTCGGCAAAGTCGTACTGGTAGACGATGCGCCCCTCGAAGAACGGGTGGGTGGTGTCGATGCCGGTGTCGATCACCACCACCCGCACACCGCTGCCGTCGACGCCGGCGTAGCCGGGGTCGGCCCGCAGTGCGTCGAGCTCGACCAATTGCTCGTCCCAGCCTGCCTGCTGCGCCGCCACCGTGGTGACGGTGCCACCGCAGGCGCAGGCGGGCAGGCTGATCGACGCCAGCGACCCCGACAAGGTCACCGCGAACGCTGTCTGGCCCGTTGTGCCGGCAGTGCCGGGGCGGGTCTGGATCCAGCCGACCTGCGCCACCTGGGCGATCAGGTAGGCGCCCGGCCGCAGGCCGGTGAAGGCATAGCTGCCGTCCAGGCCGGTGACGGTGTGGCGTTCACCAGTGTCGAGCTGGCCGTCGTTGTCGGCATCGATGAAGATGGTCCAGCCGGCCAGCCCCTGTTCGCCGCTGTCGCGCTGGCTGTTGCCGTTGAGGTCGTCGAACTGCACGCCGCTGATCATGCCGAGCTCGAGCACCCCGAAGTGGCGGCCGGCGATCAAATCGCCTGCAGCCACGGCCACATCGTGGTAGCCGGCCACAGGGCTGGTGATCTCATGGCTGCCGGGCAGCACCAAGGCGATGCGGGCAGTCTGCGGCTGCACGTCGGTGAAAATCCAATTGCCGGCGTCGTCGGTGGTGGCGCTCAGTTCATCGGCGTCATGGACACCGTCGGCATCGGCGTCGAGATACAACGTCCAGCCAGCCAGTGCGCCTTCGCCGTCACCACGCAGGCCGTCGCCGTCGATGTCGTTGAAGACCGTGCCGGCGATGCTGCCGGTCTGGGCCAGCACCCGGATCTGCGCGTCCGCTGCGGCCGGCGCGGCTTCCACATTGCCGGCGTTGTCGCGGGCCACGCTGTAGAAGGCATAGGTGCTGCCAGGCGCGCCTTCGTACACCGCCTCGGTGTCGGTGGTGGCCAGTTGCCACAGCGCCCAGTCGCCGCCGTTTACGCTGACATAGACCTCGTAGTCGCGGATTGCAGAGCCGCCTGCCGCATCGGTGCCGGCCCAGCGCACGGTGAAGGCATTGCTGTCGGTGCTCTCCGCCAGCGCCTGCACGGTGCTGGACGGGCCAGCCACATCCAGCGTGTGAAAGATGGCCGGCGTGTCGATCGGGCCTTCGCTGTCGAACACGATGCGTGCCTGCGCATCGATCACCATGCCGGTGGTCGCGTTGCGCATGGGCCTGATGGTGTAGGAGACGAAGCCGTCACCGCGGCCGCTCTCGTCATTGGGCAGCAGGAAGCCCAGGGTGGCGTCGACCGGCACATCACCGGTGGCCGGGTCGATCGTGGTGAATGTCCAGGTGATCTCGCGGGTGGCGGTGTCGATGCGTGCCGACACGTCCAGGAAGATGCCCTGGCTCTCGGTCAGGTCGAGCCGGCCGGAATAGAACGAACGGCTCTCCGTGGCCTGCACCCGCACATCGGCGAAGCCGAAACCGGTGATGCGGAAGCTGCGGGCGTCCAGGTTGTCGTCCAGGGTCTGCGTGATCGTCACCACCTGGGCCGGCGCGGTGGCGCTGGCCTGGTTCTCGAAGCGGATCATGTAGGGCAACGCGGCGGAGGCCTTGATCCAGTTCTCCTCACCGAAACCGTCGGGGCCGATGATGTCGTTGGGGTCGCTGGGCCGTGTGACGCAGGGCGCGTAGGTGATGGTCTTCTTCTCGCACTTCTCCTTGTCGAGCGTGGTGGTCGAGCCCCCGCCCGGGCGGCAATCGGGTGCTGCCTCGGTGACCTTCTTGATCTTCTCGGGGGTGCACTCCTTGCAATCCTCGGGCACGGCAAAGGGCGGGAACAGCCCCTGCACACCGAGCTGGCCGCCGGCCGCAGCTTCGGTCGACATGCCGACGAGCTTGGCGAACTCGGCCGTCAACGGTGTGACCTCGAAGCCACCGCCGGTGAGCACGCCGCCCGCCAAAGAGGCGGTGTGCACCTCGAACGCCGTGCCTTCCTCGCTGGCATCGGTGTCGACATCCCAGCTGAAGAGCAACCCGCTGCCCAAGGCGGTGACGCTCACGTTGGACAGCAGGCCGCTGGCCACCTCGATCGGCGTGCCGGCGCCGGCACCGCCAATGCTGGCGGTCATCAACCTGGCGGTGCCGTCGGCCGTGGTGCTGGTCCAGGCCACCACCACCGAGCCGTCGGCCGCGCTGGTGACCGCCAGGTCGGCATCGGTGCCCGCCGTGGCCGCCAGCCGGATCGGCACACTGAAGCCGCTGCCGCTGTCGATCGCGTAGTACACGTCGTTGGCATCACGCGCGGCGAAGATCTCGTCCATCGTCGAGGACTCGGCGAGCCCGGCAGTGGACGCATGCGTCCACACCGCCACGCGCCGGCCGTCGGCCAGCGTGACCAGCTTGCCGTCGCCGTTGAAGCCCAGCGAGCCGTCGATCGCCACTTCGTCCGACCAGCCGCCGGCCCCGAGCGTGGTCAGGTACAGCTCGGTGCCGATCTCGCCCGAGAGCGCATCGGCATCCCGCGCGAACAGGCCCGAGACCGAGCCGTCGGCGTTGCGCGCCAGCACCATCGGCGAGTCGCCGAGCCGGTTGCCGGCCACCTGCGCATCCACCGCGCCGCTGCCGTACACATTGGTGGTGCCCAGCGTGGCCTCGGGGTCCCAGCGCAGCATCAGGAACGGCGCCGGGTCGTTGGCCTGGGCTGACAGCTCGGCGCCTTCGATCACCGTGGACGAGCCCTGCCATTCGCCGTTGAAGATCGTCCAGCCGCCGATCTTGCCGGTGACCGCAGCCTGCGCGTTGGCCTCCAGCCCGAAGCTCGGGTAGACCCGGGCCTTGATGCCGACCGAGCCCTCGAGGTTGATGTCGACGCCACCCCAGTAGCTGGAGTAGGCGCGTGCCCACAAGCCCAGCGATCCGGACACGGACGCCGAATCGAGCGTCTGCGGCATGAAGAAGTTCGGAAACGGCGCGTCGGAGTCCCAGCGCATGCCCTTGAACTCGACCGCCAGTGGGCCGATGTTGACGCCGTTCTGGATGCGCACCGCGCCGTTGCTGGCCTTGTTGATGAAGTTCTGGCCCTGGCGCAGCAGTTCGGCGATCGGCTTTAGCGCCGGGATTGCCCCCATCACGTCGTAGATGCCGTCGCGCCACACGTACTTCACGCTGCCGTTGAAGTCGGCGCGTGCGCCGTCGAACTTCCAGTCCTCGGCATTGGCGTCGACCACCCACTTGGCATAGGCCGACAGCGCCGCCTCGCCGGCCACCTTGCCCTTGCTGGCCACCTTGATCTCGACCGCGCCCTTGACCTGGCCGCCCACCGTGGCCTCGCAGTCTTTCTCGTCCAGCGTGGCCACCAGCGTGCCTTCGAAGCCCGCCTTGACATAGAACCCGGCGATGCTCCACTCGCCGAGGTCCTTGTTGTAGCCGAAGCGGTAGGTCGTGGTGAGCTGCGGCTCGAGCTCGCCCATCGCTGCCAGCGTGGCTTCGTCGAAGACCTGCGCGTTGAACGTGACCGCATCGTTCCAGACCAGCGGCACCGCGTCGGGGTCGACCACCAGGTAGTACAGGTCGCTGTCGTCCTGGATGGTGAAATCGCGGCGCAGGAAGGTGATCACCGCCTGGCCGTTGCCGTCGACCACCACATTGGGCGCCACATCGGCCACCGTGTTGGTGGTCAGGCGCACCGGGTCGGACCACTCGTAGCCGCCGTCGGCCTTGGCGCGGCCGATGGCGTAGAACAGCTCGCTGCCGTTGTCGGCACCCTCGCTCCACACGGCGATCAGGCCCGCCGCGCCACCGACGAAGGCGCTTCCAGCGGCCACGGCCACCTCGCCGGGCACGCCGTCAGAGACGGGTCGCGCATCCACCCAGGCGCCCGCTGCGTCGCGGTAGGCGTGGTAGAGCTGGTCGCCGCGCTGCCAGAAGGCATGCACCACCCCTTCGGCATCGGTCAGCAGTTCGGCGCGGCTGTCTTCACGGTTGATCTCGCTGCCCAGGCCGTCGTCGAACAGGTACAGCGTGTCGACCAACAGGCCCGCGTTGCTGGCCACGGTGAGTTGCGGCGCGCCCTGGTCGGGCTGCCCGTCGCGGTCGAGGTCGAACTGCCGACCACCGACCACCAGGAAGTAGTCGCCGGCGCGCACGCGGCTGAAACTGAAGCTGCCGTCGGCGGCGCTGATGGTAGACGCCTCCACCCGCAGGCGCTCGCCTTGCATGTAGGCGACCTGCACCTGCACGCCGGCCTGCGCGGCACCGCTGGTGGCCCCCAGCAGCACGCCTGCCACCTGCTGCGACGGCGTCCATTGGTTGTCGTCGGCGATCTGCGCCGCGAACAGGGCGCGCACGTCGCGGATCGGGTCACCGGCCGGCGACAGGCGTACCACCATCTCGTTGAGTACACCGACCAGGTCGCCGTAGGTGTTGCCGATGCGCGGCTGCACCCGGCCCCAGAACTGCTGCCAGGCGGTGAAGTCGACAGCCGCAGGGCGCAGCGCGCGCTCGATCATCGACCAGTCGGTGATCGCCTCGGTGCTGTCGCCCTGCACCGGACGCGCCTCG
>JBBRVT010000044.1:0-15487 GCA_038246615.1 Burkholderiales bacterium | reverse complement strand
TCATGGCAAAGAAAATCGTCGGCTTCATCAAGCTGCAAGTTCCGGCGGGCAAGGCCAATCCTTCGCCCCCGATCGGCCCGGCGCTCGGCCAGCGCGGCCTGAACATCATGGAGTTCTGCAAGGCGTTCAACGCCCAGACCCAGGGCGTCGAGCCCGGTCTGAAGCTGCCCGTGGTGATCACTGCCTACGCCGACAAGTCGTTCACCTTCGTGCTGAAGTCGCCCCCGGCGACGGTGCTGCTGAAGAAGGCCGCCAAGATCGAGAAGGGCTCCGGCAAGGCGCACCTGGAGAAGGTGGGCAAGATCACCCGCGAGCAGCTCGAAGAAATCGCCAGGATCAAGGTCAAGGACCTGACCGCTGCCGACATGGACGCGGCCGTGAAGACGATCGCTGGCTCGGCCCGTTCGATGGGCCTCATCGTGGAAGGGGTCTGACATGGCCAAGCAAACCAAGCGCGAGAAGGCCGTCGCCGGCAAGGCCGACTCGCTCAAGCTCTACACGTTCGATGACGCCATCGCCATCGTCAAGGAGTGCGCCACCGCCAAGTTCGATGAATCCATCGACGTGGCCGTGCAACTGGGCATCGACGCCAAGAAGTCCGACCAGGTGGTGCGCGGCGCTGTCGTGATGCCCAACGGCACCGGCAAGACCAAGCGCGTGGCAGTTTTCGCCCAGGGCGCCAAGGCCGAGGAAGCCAAGGCCGCCGGTGCCGACATCGTCGGCATGGACGATCTGGCGGCCGAGATCAAGGCCGGCAACCTGAACTTCGACGTGGTGATCGCCTCGCCTGACACCATGCGCGTGGTCGGCACGCTGGGCCAGATCCTGGGCCCGCGCGGGCTGATGCCCAATCCCAAGGTCGGCACCGTCACCCCCGATGTCGCCCAGGCCGTGCGCAATGCCAAGGCCGGCCAGGTGCAGTTCCGCGTCGACAAGGGCGGCATCATCCACGGCACCATCGGCCGCCGCTCGTTCGACTCAGACAAGCTCAAGGGCAATCTGGCCGCGTTGCTTGACGCGCTGACCAAGGCCAAGCCGGCGTCGAGCAAGGGCATCTACCTGCGCAAGCTGGCTGTCTCGTCGACCATGGGCGTGGGCGTTCGCATCGACATGCAATCGCTGACCGCAGCCTGATGGCTGACGGCCCGACCGCGCACATGCGCGGCTGGATGCACAACACCCGGCCGCTTGTCTGGCGCCGGGGCTGAGTTTGGTGGGCTGCTGCCGGTGCGAACCGGTGGCAGGCCATCCAAGACCGCTGGCGGGGCCTGACGGCTCCTTAATCCCTCAACCGCGCAGCAACGCTGCAGGGCGAAGGGCCAGCGCAGATGGCGGTCCCGCCTGACGGACTGAAGGGTTGACGGGGTGCGAGCCCCGCCGGTTCGGAAGCTGGAAGGTTTGGTCGCTGCAACCCGGGTGCGCCGGGCGCCTTGTGCAAGCAGGGCAAGCGGCGCTGATATGTGAGGAGCAGACCTTGAGTCTCAATCGCAACGAGAAGGCGGCCGTGGTCGCGGACGTGTCGGCGCAAGCTGCCAAGTCCCAGACCCTCGCGCTGGCCGAGTACCGTGGCCTCACCGTTGAACACCTGAACAAGCTGCGCCGCGACGCGCGCGAGAAGGGTGTGTATCTTCATGTGCTGAAGAACTCACTCGCTCGCCGCGCCGTTGTCGGCACACCGTTCGAGGTGGCATCGGAAGGCATGGTCGGCCCGCTGATCTACAGTTTTTCCGAAGACGCTGTCGCCGCGGCCAAAGTCATTTCAGACTTTGCCAAGGGCAACGACAAGCTGATCGTCAAGGGTGGCGCCTACGCCGGCAAGGCATTGACTGCGGACGAGGTGAAAGCCCTGGCAGCGATCCCGAGCCGCGAAGTGCTGATCGCCCAGGTGGCTGGCCTGCTGAAGTCGCCGATCCAGCGCATGGCCGTGGTGCTGGCTGCCGTGGCGGCGTTGAGGGCGGGTCCGGCGGTGGCCGAAGAAGCCCCGGCCGACGCACCGGCCGACGCACCGGCGGCAGCCTGACGATCCAACCGATCCCAATCCATTCAATCCAATCTCCTGAATCGAGAAAAAAATGGCATTCGATAAAGACGCATTCCTGGCCGCCATGGACAGCATGTCCGTGATGGAACTCAACGACCTGGTCAAGGCCATCGAAGAAAAGTTCGGCGTGTCTGCCGCCGCGATGGCCGCCCCGGCCGCCGGTGGTGGCGGTGGCGCCGCTGCTGTGGTCGAAGAGCAGACTGAGTTCAACGTCGTGCTGCTGGAGGCCGGCGCCCAGAAGGTGCAAGTCATCAAGGCCGTGCGCGAACTGACGGGCCTCGGCCTGAAGGAAGCCAAGGACCTGGTCGACGGCGCGCCGAAGAACGTCAAGGAAGCCGTATCCAAGGCCGACGCCGAAGCCGCCCTGAAGAAGCTGACCGACGCTGGTGCCAAGGCCGAAGTGAAGTAATTCGCCTCCGCTGCAGAGGCTGGTTGGTCCTGCGGGGCCAGCCAGCCTTTGGCTTTTGAAGGGCTTGCCGCCCTTCAGAACACCTGAAAGCGCCTATCGGGTTATCCTGTAGGGCTTTTTCGAGTGTTCTCTGAACCGACTGCAGAGAACCAGTTTGGTCGGGCTCCGGTGCAACGCCGGGGTTGTCCGCCAGCGGCTGGTAGTGGCCAGCCACCAAGCTTTGGGCCGTTCGAGCGCACACCATGCTGCGCTCCAATCTGTGTGCCCGGTGCCAGTCGCCGACGAGACGTGTGCCCGAGCCCTGGCGCGCGTCATCGAAACGGAGTATCCATGGCGCAAGCAGCAACCCCCTACAGCTACACCGAGCGCAAGCGTATTCGCAAGAGCTTCGGCAAACGCGAGCATGTGCTCGACGTTCCTTACCTTCTCACGATGCAGCGCGAGGCCTATGTCGCCTTCCTGCAGAAAGACCTGCCGCCGTCCAAGCGCAAGCCCGAGGGCTTGCAGGCTGCATTTCTGTCCGCATTTCCGATCGTCTCCCACAACAGCATGGTGGAGATGAAGTTCATTGAGTACAACATCGCGAAACCGCCGTTCGACGTGCGGGAATGCCAGCAGCGGGGCCTGACCTTCGCGGCTGCGGTGCGTGCCAAGCTGCAGATGATCATCTACGACCGCGAGTCAGCGCCGGCCAAGGTGGTCAAGGAAATCAAGGAACAAGAGGTCTACATGGGCGAAGTGCCGCTCATGACCGACTACGGCTCGTTCATCGTCAACGGCACCGAGCGTGTCATCGTCTCGCAGCTGCACCGCTCGCCAGGCGTGTTCTTCGAGCACGACAAGGGCAAGACGCACAGCTCGGGCAAGCTGCTGTTCTCGGCCCGCATCATCCCCTACCGTGGTTCCTGGCTCGACTTCGAGTTCGACCCCAAGGACATCCTCTACTTCCGTGTCGACCGCCGCCGCAAGATGCCGGTCACCATCCTGCTGAAGGCCATCGGCCTGAATGCCGAGCAGATCCTGGCGAACTTCTTCGAGTTCGACAGCTTCCGCCTGATGGACGCCGGCGCGCAGATGGAATTCGTGCCGGACCGCCTGAAGGGCGAAGTGGCGCGCTTCGACATCACCGACAAGGACGGCAAGGTCGTCGTCGAGAAGGACAAGCGCATCACCGCGCGCCATGTGCGCGCGCTCGAGCAGAACGGCACGCAGTTCGTGTCGGTGCCCGAGGACTACATCGTCGGGCGCATCGTGGCCCGCAACATGGTGGACACCGACACCGGCGAGATCATTGCCAAGGCCAATGACGAACTGACCGACGCGCTGCTGAAGAAGCTGCGTGTGGCCGGCGTCAGGGATGTGCAATGCCTGTTCACCAACGAGCTCGACCAGGGCGCCTACATCAGCCAGACGCTGGCCTCGGACGAGACCGCCGACGAGCTGGCGGCGCGCGTCGCCATCTACCGCATGATGCGCCCTGGCGAGCCCCCGACCGAAGACGCGGTGCAGGCCCTGTTCGGCCGGTTGTTCTACAACGAAGACACCTACGACCTGAGCCGCGTGGGCCGCATGAAGTTCAATGCGCGGGTCGGCCGTGACGTGCCTGAAGGCGCGATGACACTGGCCAACGAGGACATTCTCGACGTCGTCAAGATCCTGGTGGAACTGCGCAACGGCCGCGGCGAGGTGGACGACATCGACCACCTGGGCAACCGGCGTGTGCGCTGCGTGGGCGAGCTGGCCGAAAACCAGTACCGCAGCGGCCTGGCCCGCATCGAGAAGGCCGTTAAGGAACGCCTCGGCCAGGCCGAGACCGACGCGCTGATGCCGCACGACCTGATCAACTCCAAGCCGATCTCTGCGGCGCTGAAGGAGTTCTTCGGCGCCAGCCAGCTGTCGCAGTTCATGGACCAGACCAACCCGCTGTCGGAGATCACGCACAAGCGGCGTGTCTCGGCCCTGGGCCCGGGCGGCCTGACGCGCGAGCGCGCCGGCTTCGAGGTGCGCGACGTGCACCCCACCCACTACGGCCGCGTCTGCCCGATCGAGACGCCGGAAGGCCCGAATATCGGCCTGATCAACTCGCTGTCGCTGTACGCCCGCCTGAACGAATACGGCTTCCTCGAGACGCCGTACCGCCGCGTGGGCGATGGCAAGGTGACCGACCAGATCGACTACCTGTCGGCCATCGAGGAAGGCAAGTACGTCATCGCCCAGGCGAATGCCTCGCTGAGCAAGGACGGCTCGCTCACTGATGAGCTGGTGTCGGCCCGTGAGGCCGGCGAATCGGTGCTGACCGCGCCCGAGCGTATCCAGTACATGGACGTGGCCCCCGCGCAGATCGTGTCGGTGGCGGCATCGCTGGTGCCCTTCCTGGAGCACGACGACGCCAACCGCGCACTGATGGGCGCCAACATGCAGCGCCAGGCGGTTCCGGTGCTGCGCCCCGAGAAGGCCTTTGTCGGCACCGGCGTCGAGCGCGTGGCGGCGGTCGACTCGGGCACGGTGGTCACCGCTCGCCGCGGCGGCATCGTCGACTACGTCGACACCAACCGCATCGTGATCCGCGTGAATGACGCAGAAACGGTGGCTGGTGAAGTCGGCGTGGACATCTACAACCTGATCAAGTACCAGCGCAGCAACCAGAACACCAACATCCACCAGCGTGCCATCGTGCGCCGTGGTGACCATGTGGGTGCTGGCGACGTGGTGGCCGATGGTGCCAGCACCGACCTGGGCGAACTGGCCCTGGGCCAGAACATGCTGGTCGCCTTCATGCCGTGGAACGGCTACAACTTCGAAGACTCGATCCTGATCTCCGAACGCGTGGTGGCCGAAGACCGCTACACCTCGATCCACATCGAGGAACTGGTGGTAATGGCCCGTGACACCAAGCTCGGCAGTGAGGAAATCACCCGCGACATCCCCAACCTGAGCGAGCAGCAACTGGCCCGCCTGGACGAGAGCGGCATTGTCTATGTGGGCGCCGAAGTGACGCCGGGTGACGTGCTGGTCGGCAAGGTCACGCCCAAGGGCGAGACCACCTTGACGCCGGAAGAGAAGCTCCTGCGCGCGATCTTCGGTGAAAAGGCGTCGGACGTGAAGGACACCAGCCTGCGTGTGGACCAGGGCACCAACGGCACCGTCATCGACGTGCAGGTGTTCACCCGCGAAGGCATCCAGCGTGACAAGCGTGCCCAGCAGATCATCGACGATGAGCTGAAGCGCTTCCGCCTGGACCTGAACGACCAGCTGCGCATCGTCGAGGGCGACGCCTTCGACCGGATCGAGAAGCTGCTGAACGGCAAGACCGCCAACGGCGGCCCGCAGAAGATCGCCAAGGGCACGGTGATCGACAAGGCCTATCTGACGTCGGTGGAAAAGTACCACTGGTTCGACATCCGTCCGTCCGACGATGATGTGGCCAACCAGCTCGAGTCGATCAAGAACAGCCTGGAGCAGACCCGCCACAGCTTCGACCTGATGTTCGAAGAGAAGCGCAAGAAGCTCACCCAGGGCGACGAGCTGCCCGCTGGTGTGCTGAAGATGGTCAAGGTGTACCTGGCTGTCAAGCGCCGACTGCAGCCTGGCGACAAGATGGCCGGCCGCCACGGCAACAAGGGCGTGGTCTCGAAGATCGTGCCGGTGGAAGACATGCCCTACATGGCCGACGGCACGCCGGTTGACATCGTGTTGAACCCGCTGGGTGTGCCGTCGCGCATGAACGTCGGCCAGGTGCTGGAAGTGCACCTGGGCTGGGCCGGCAAGGGCATCGGCAACCGCATCGGCGACATCCTGCAGCACGAAGGGCGTGTGCTCGAGCTGCGCAAGTTCTTCGACGAGCTGTACAACCAGTCGGGCGGCAAGACCGAGAACATCGACGCGTTGAGCGATACCGACATCATCGAGATGGCCGGCAACCTGAGCAAGGGCGTGCCGTTTGCGACACCGGTGTTCGATGGCGCCAAGGAGAGCGAGATCCGCGCCATGCTCAAGCTGGCCTACCCGGACGAGATCGTCGCCCGCAAGGGGCTGACCGCCACCCGCACCCAGGCCCATCTGTACGACGGCCGCACCGGTGAAGCCTTCGAGCGCCCGACCACCGTCGGCTACATGCATGTGCTGAAGCTGCACCACCTGGTGGACGACAAGATGCATGCCCGCTCCACCGGCCCGTACAGCCTGGTCACTCAGCAGCCGCTGGGCGGCAAGGCGCAATTCGGCGGCCAGCGCTTCGGCGAGATGGAAGTGTGGGCGCTGGAAGCCTACGGCGCCAGCTACATCCTGCAGGAGATGCTGACGGTGAAGTCCGACGACGTGAACGGCCGCACCAAGGTGTACGAGAGCATCGTCAAGGGCGAGCACGCCATCGAAGCGGGCATGCCCGAATCGTTCAATGTCCTGGTCAAGGAAATCCGTTCCTTGGGCATCGACATGGAACTGGAAAAGAACTGATCGCGGAAAAGGAGAATCACATGAAAGGTTTGCTGGACCTCTTCCGTCAGTTCACCCCTGACGAGCACTTCGATGCCATCAAGATCGGCATCGCCTCCCCCGAGAAAATCCGTTCCTGGTCGTTCGGTGAAGTCAAGAAGCCCGAGACGATCAACTACCGCACCTTCAAGCCCGAGCGTGACGGCCTGTTCTGCGCCAAGATCTTCGGGCCCATCAAAGACTACGAGTGCTTGTGCGGCAAGTACAAGCGCCTGAAGCACCGTGGCGTGATCTGCGAGAAGTGCGGCGTCGAAGTCACCCAGACCAAGGTGCGCCGTGACCGCATGGGCCACATCGACCTGGCTGCTCCTTGCGCGCACATCTGGTTCCTGAAGAGCTTGCCGTCACGTTTGGGCCTGGTGCTCGACATGACCCTGCGCGACATCGAGCGCGTGCTGTACTTCGAGGCCTATGTGGTGGTCGACCCCGGCATGACCCCGCTGAAGAAGTTCAGCATCATGACCGAGGAAGACTACGACGCGAAGCGCACCGAGTTCGGTGACGAGTTTGTCGCGCTGATGGGCGCCGAGGGCGTGCAGAAGCTGCTGGCCGACATGGATCTCGACGTCGAGATCGACAAGCTGCGCAACGACATGACCGGCAGCGAGCTGAAGATCAAGAAGAACAGCAAGCGCCGGAAGGTGATGGAAGCCTTCAAGAAGAGCGGCATGAAGCCGTCGTGGATGGTGATGACCGTCCTGCCGGTGCTGCCGCCCGACTTGCGTCCGCTGGTGCCGCTGGACGGCGGCCGCTTCGCAACGTCTGACCTGAACGACCTGTACCGCCGCGTCATCAACCGCAACAACCGGTTGGCAAGGCTCTTGGAGCTGAAGGCGCCCGAGATCATCGTGCGCAACGAGAAGCGCATGCTGCAGGAGGCCGTCGACAGCCTGCTGGACAACGGCCGCCGCGGCAAGGCCATGACGGGTGCGAACAAGCGCGCGCTCAAGTCCCTCGCCGACATGATCAAGGGCAAGGGCGGGCGTTTCCGCCAGAACCTGCTCGGCAAGCGGGTCGACTACTCGGGCCGTTCAGTCATCGTGGTGGGCCCCACGCTCAAGCTGCACCAGTGCGGCCTGCCCAAGCTGATGGCGCTGGAGCTGTTCAAGCCTTTCATCTTCTCGCGCCTGGAGGCGATGGGCATCGCCACCACCATCAAGGCGGCGAAGAAGGAGGTCGAGAGCGGCACGCCGGTGGTCTGGGACATCCTTGAAGAAGTGATCAAGGAGCACCCGGTGCTGCTGAACCGCGCGCCCACGCTGCACCGCCTGGGCATCCAGGCCTTCGAGCCGGTGCTGATCGAGGGCAAGGCCATCCAGCTGCATCCGCTGGTGAGCTCGGCCTTCAACGCCGACTTCGACGGCGACCAGATGGCCGAGCACAACCCGCTGTCGATCGAAGCGCAGATGGAAGCCCGCACGCTGATGCTGGCGTCCAACAACGTGCTGTTCCCGGCCTCGGGTGAGCCGTCGATCGTGCCGTCGCAAGACGTGGTGCTGGGCCTGTACTACGCCACCCGCGAGCGCATCAACGGCAAGGGCGAAGGCATGATCTTCTCCGACATCGTGGAAGTGCAGCGTGCGCTGGACAACCACGCCGTGGAGGTGACCGCCAAGATCGCGGTGCGCCTGACCGAGTGGGTCAAGGACGCCGATGGCGAATTCCATTCTGAGACCAAGCTGGTGGACACCACCGTGGGTCGTGCGCTGCTCAGCGAGATCCTGCCCAAGGGCTTGCCGTTTGCCCACATCAACAAGGCGCTGAAGAAGAAGGAGATCTCCAAGCTGATCAACACCAGCTTCCGCAAGTGCGGCCTGAAGGAGACCGTGGTGCTGGCCGACAAGCTGCTGCAGGCCGGTTTCCGCCTGGCCACCCGCGCCGGCATCTCGATCGCCATCGACGACATGCTGGTGCCGCCACAGAAGCCGGGCCTGATCGAACGCGCCGAGAAGGAAGTCAAAGAGATCGAGCAGCAGTACGTCTCGGGCCTGGTGACTTCCGGCGAGCGCTACAACAAGGTCGTCGACATCTGGGGCAAGACCGGCGACGAAGTCGGCAAGGTCATGATGGCCCAGCTGTCCAAGGAAAAGACCATCGACCGCCACGGCAAGGAAGTGGACCAGGAGTCGTTCAACTCCATCTACATGATGGCCGACTCGGGCGCACGTGGCTCGGCCGCGCAGATCCGCCAGCTGGCTGGCATGCGTGGGCTGATGGCCAAGCCCGATGGATCGATCATCGAGACGCCCATCACGGCCAACTTCCGCGAGGGGTTGAACGTTCTGCAGTACTTCATCTCCACCCACGGCGCCCGCAAGGGCCTGGCGGACACGGCGCTGAAGACGGCTAACTCTGGCTACCTGACCCGTCGCCTGGTCGACGTGACGCAGGATCTGGTGGTCACCGAGGTCGATTGCGGCACCGAGAACGGCTTTGCCACCCGCGCCCTGGTGGAAGGTGGCGAAGTGATCGAGTCACTGCGCGACCGCATCCTGGGCCGTGTGGCTGCGGTGGAAGTGCTGCACCCGGAAACCCAGCAGCTGTTGATGCCTGCGGGCACGATGCTGGACGAGGACTCGCTCGACATCCTGGAAGCCGCAGGCGTCGACGAAGTCAAGGTCCGCACGCCGCTGACCTGCGCCACGCGCTTCGGCATCTGCGCCAAGTGCTACGGCCGCGACCTGGGCCGTGGCGGCCAGGTCAACGTCGGCGAGGCGGTCGGCGTGATTGCCGCGCAGTCGATCGGCGAGCCGGGCACGCAGCTGACGATGCGCACCTTCCACATCGGTGGTGCGGCCTCGCGTGCAGCCGTTGCCAACAGCGTGGACGCCAAGAGCGACGGCCTCGTCGGCTTCAACCCGACGATGCGCTACGTCACCAACGGCAAGGCGGAGCTGGTGGTCATCTCCCGTTCCGGCGAGATCATCATCTCCGACCAGCACGGCCGCGAGCGCGAGCGCCACAAGGTGCCGTATGGCGCCACGCTCAACATCAAGGCCGACCAGCAGATCAAGGCTGGCGTGGTGCTGGCCAACTGGGACCCGTTGACCCGGCCGATCATCACCGAGTTCGCCGGCAAGGCCCGCTTCGAGAACGTCGAAGAAGGCGTGACGGTGGCCAAGCAGCTGGACGAGGTGACGGGCTTGTCCACGCTGGTGGTGATCGACCCAAAGCGCCGTGGCGCCACCAAGGTCGTGCGCCCGCAGGTCAAGCTGCTGGACGCCGCCGGCCAGGAGGTGAAGATCCCCGGCACCGACCACTCGGTGACCATCGGCTTCCCGGTGGGGTCGCTGATCCAGGTGCGCGACGGCCAGGACCTCGCCCCCGGCGAGGTGCTGGCGCGCATCCCGGTCGAAGGCCAGAAGACGCGCGACATCACCGGCGGCCTGCCGCGGGTGGCCGAGCTGTTCGAGGCCCGCTCGCCGAAGGATGTCGGCATCCTGGCCGAGAAGACCGGCACCATCTCCTTCGGCAAGGAGACCAAGGGCAAGGTGCGGCTGGAGATCACCGATCCCGAGGGCCTGAAGCATGAAGAGCTGGTGCCCAAGGAGAAGAACATCCTGGTGCACGAAGGCCAGGTGGTGAACAAGGGCGAGTTGATCGTCGACGGTGCAGCCGATCCGCAGGACATCCTGCGCCTGCTGGGGGTGGAAGAACTGGCCCGCTACATCGTCGATGAAGTGCAGGACGTCTACCGCCTGCAGGGCGTGAAGATCAACGACAAGCACATCGAGGTGATCGTCCGCCAGATGCTGCGCCGCGTGCAGATCTCCAACCCCGGCGACAGCACGTACATCCTGGGTGAGCAGATCGAGCGCTCGGAGCTGTTCGACACCAACGACCGTCTGCGCGGTGAAGGCAAGCTGCCTGCCACTTACGTGGACGTTTTGCTGGGCATCACCAAGGCCAGCCTGTCGACCGACTCGTTCATCTCCGCAGCCTCATTCCAGGAGACCACCCGCGTGCTGACCGAGGCGGCCATCATGGGCAAGCGCGACGAGTTGCGTGGCCTGAAGGAGAACGTGATCGTCGGCCGTCTGATCCCCGCCGGCACCGGCATGGCCTACCACCAGGCCCGCAAGGTGAAGGAAGAGATGGACGACACCGAGCGGCGCGCCATCGCCCTACAGGAGGCCGAGGAACTGGCTGCCGTGCAGATGGCGGCGGTGGACGCCGCTGCCGAAGGCGGCGACCGCAACCCGGTCTGAAGTACCGGCCACCGCTGAAGCGGTGTTTTGGTGCCATGCGAAAGGCGGCTTCGGCCGCCTTTTTTCTGTCAGCTGCTGACGGCGAGTGCAGCCCAGCGTTCTGGCGTCACGATGCCCAGGCCATGCGCCAAGCCGGGCCTGGCCAGCTTCAGCACCGCGCGGTCGCGGCTGATCAACCAGCGCGCCGGCCAGTACCAGGCCAGCGCGACGAACTTCTGGTCGTCGGCATCGGTGCAGCGCGGCGCAGGCCGGCCGGTGACTGGTGGCGGTTCGACCAGCCGGGCGGTTGCTTCCAGCATGGCCAGCACTTGGGCGGGCGGCACCGACCGGGCGGCCGCAAAGGGGCGCCGAAGAACGTCGGCCAGCTCGGCCAGCATCGGCGCCGTCACCAGCGGCATCAGCTGGCCGCCCCGCAGGGCGCGGCGCAATGGTGCAACGCGCGGATCGGCAAACAGCCAGAGATCCAGCACCACATTGGTGTCCAGAACCACCAACGCCGCTGGCGCAGCAGCGCAACCGGCAACAAGATCAGGCATGGCGACAGAGGCGCTGGCCGCATGTGGGCTTTGAATGCCACAGGCAGCTTGCCGTCGAAGTGGGCTTTGACTATAATCGAAGGCTTTTCGGCAAATTGCATCACCCGCATCGTTGGGTGAACCGTTGTTCGGATGAACTCTTGGCGTCGTGGCCCGCAGTGCAGGCGGGGCTCGGCGCCGTTTGTGTTTCCCGGCCAACATGCCGCCAGCCTGCCGAAACGATGTGACTTCAAACGGGAACAAGTAACAATGCCAACCATCAACCAGCTCGTGCGCCATGGCCGCCAGGTCGAGGCCGTCAAGAGCAAGTCGCCTGCGATGCAGAACTGCCCGCAACGCCGCGGCGTGTGTACCCGCGTGTACACCACCACGCCCAAGAAGCCGAACTCGGCGCTGCGCAAGGTCGCCAAGGTGCGCCTGACCAACGGCTTCGAGATCATTTCGTACATCGGTGGTGAAGGCCACAATCTGCAAGAGCACAGCGTTGTGCTGGTGCGTGGCGGTCGGGTCAAGGACCTGCCCGGCGTGCGCTATCACATCGTGCGCGGTTCGTTGGACCTGCAGGGTGTCAAGGACCGCAAGCAGTCGCGGTCGAAGTACGGCGCGAAGCGTCCGAAGAAGGCCTGACCGGCTTCGTGCCCCGAGAAGGCTTGACCGCCTTCGTACCCCAAGAAGGCCCAGTCGGTCTTCTCCGGCGTGCCCAGCATCTGGCGCGCCATCTGGTTGTCACCATCGGCCCCAGGCCAATGCAGTGATTTTTGCGGTGGGCGCATGAGCGCCGCCGAGTAAGCGAGAGATCGTTGCGTGATCTCTCCGGTGCGGGCAAGCATGCCGACAGGCAGCCCGGTCACCCGCTGAAGCAGACAAAGGAACTGACATGCCACGTCGTCGCGAAGTACCCAAGCGGGACATCCTCCCGGATCCGAAATTCGGCTCGGTCGATCTGTCCAAGTTCATGAACGTGATCATGGAATCGGGCAAGAAGGCTGTTGCCGAGCGCATCATTTACGGCGCGCTCGAGCAGGTCGAGAAGAAGGCCGGCAAGGACCCACTGGAGATCTTCATGGTCGCCATCAACAACATCAAGCCGATGGTCGAGGTCAAGTCTCGCCGCGTCGGCGGTGCGAACTACCAGGTTCCGGTGGAAGTTCGCCCCGTGCGCCGCATGGCCCTGGCCATGCGCTGGCTGAAGGAATCGGCCCGCAAGCGTGGCGAAAAGTCGATGGCCGCCCGTCTGGCCAATGAACTGCTGGAAGCCAGCGAAGGCCGCGGCGGCGCGATGAAGAAGCGCGACGAAGTGCACCGCATGGCCGAAGCCAACAAGGCGTTCTCGCACTTCCGCTTCTGATCCTTCCCCTCAAGCCTCACGGCCGCCCCACCCGGGTTAATACTGACCCGAGGGCGGCCCCTGTATTTGGAGCAACACCATGGCCCGCAAGACCCCCATCGAGCGCTATCGCAACATCGGCATCTCCGCGCACATTGACGCCGGCAAGACGACGACCACCGAGCGCATCCTGTTCTACACCGGTGTGAACCACAAGATCGGTGAAGTGCACGACGGTGCCGCCACGATGGACTGGATGGAGCAGGAGCAGGAGCGGGGCATCACCATCACTTCGGCGGCCACCACCTGCTTCTGGAAGGGCATGGACCTGTCCTTCGCCGAACACCGCATCAACATCATCGACACCCCCGGGCACGTCGACTTCACCATCGAGGTGGAGCGTTCGATGCGGGTGCTCGACGGCGCCTGCATGGTGTACTGCGCCGTGGGCGGCGTGCAGCCACAGAGCGAGACCGTCTGGCGCCAGGCCAACAAGTACAAGGTGCCGCGCCTGGCCTTCGTCAACAAGATGGACCGCACCGGCGCCAACTTCTACAAGGTCATCGAACAGATGAAGGTGCGGCTGAAGGCGAACCCGGTGCCCGTGGTCATCCCCATCGGCGCTGAAGACCTGTTCACCGGCGTGATCGACCTGATCAAAATGAAGGCCATCATCTGGGACGAGGCCTCGCAGGGCATGAAGTTCGACTACCGCGAGATCCCGGCCGAGTTGCTCGAAGAAGCCAAGAAGTGGCGCGAGAACCTGCTGGAAGCGGCTGCCGAGTCGTCGGAAGAGCTGATGAACAAGTACCTCGAGTCCGGTGACCTGGACGAGAACGAGATCAAGCTCGGCATTCGCACGCGCACCATTGCCGCTGAAATCCAACCGATGTTCTGTGGTTCTGCCTTCAAGAACAAGGGTGTGCAGCGCATGCTCGACGGCGTGGTCGAGTTCATGCCTTCGCCGGCTGACATCCCGCCGGTGCCTGGGACCGACGACGACGACAAGCCAGTCGTGCGCTATCGCACCGACGAAGAGAAGTTCTCGGCTCTGGCCTTCAAACTGATGACCGACCCCTACGTCGGCCAGCTGACCTTCGTGCGCGTGTATTCGGGCGTTCTGAAGTCGGGCGACTCGGTCTACAACCCGATCCGCGGCAAGAAGGAACGCATCGGCCGGATCCTGCAGATGCACGCCAACCAGCGTGAGGAAATCAAGGAGATTCTGGCCGGTGACATCGCCGCCTGCGTGGGCCTGAAGGACGTGACCACCGGCGAAACCTTGTGCGACCCGGACGCCATGATCACGCTGGAGCGCATGATCTTCCCCGAGCCGGTGATCTCGCAGGCCGTCGAGCCAAAGACCAAGGCCGACCAGGAAAGGATGGGCATCGCACTGGGCCGTCTGGCTGCAGAAGACCCGTCGTTCCGCCTGCGCACCGACGAAGAATCGGGCCAGACCATCATCTCTGGCATGGGCGAGCTGCACCTGGAAATCATCGTCGACCGCATGAAGCGCGAATTCGGCGTGGAAGCCAACGTCGGCAAGCCGCAGGTGGCCTACCGCGAAACCATCCGCAAGCTGGTGAGCGATGTCGAAGGCAAGTTCGTGCGCCAGTCGGGCGGCAAGGGCCAGTACGGCCACGTCGTGCTGAAGATCGAGCCGCAGGAGCCGGGCAAGGGCTTCGAGTTCGTCGACGCCATCAAGGGCGGCGTGGTACCGCGTGAATTCATCCCTGCGGTTGAAAAGGGCCTGATCGACACCCTGCCAAATGGCGTGCTGGCCGGCTTCCCGGTGGTGGACGTGAAGGTCACGCTGACCTTCGGCTCGTACCACGAGGTGGACTCGAACGAAAACGCCTTCAAGATGGCGGCGTCGATCGGTTTCAAGGATGGCATGCGCAAGGCGTCCCCAGTCATCCTGGAGCCGATGATGGCCGTCGAGGTGGAGACGCCGGAAGACTACGCAGGCTCGGTGATGGGTGACCTGTCAAGCCGCCGCGGCATGGTGCAGGGCATGGACGACATGCCTGGCGGTGGCAAGGTCATCAAGGCCGAAGTACCGCTGTCGGAGATGTTCGGCTACTCGACCACGCTGCGTTCGATGTCGCAGGGCCGCGCCACGTACACGATGGAGTTCAAGCACTACTCAGAAGCTCCGAAGAACGTGGCCGATGCGATCATCACCTCGCGTTCCAAGTAAGCAATTCAAGCCGGTCTTCGGCGCCCGGAGCCCACACGACGGGCTCCGGCCGGTCTGCTGCCCGTGGCAGACCATGCGCCGGAAACCTTAAACAGCCACGGGCAGCGCTCTTTTCGAGACGGAGATCGACATGGCAAAAGGCAAATTTGAACGGACCAAGCCGCACGTGAACGTGGGCACGATTGGTCACGTGGACCACGGCAAGACGACGCTGACGGCGGCGATCACGACGATTCTGGCGGCGAAGTTCGGCGGCGAGGCGAAGGCCT
>JBBRVT010000043.1:0-15516 GCA_038246615.1 Burkholderiales bacterium | reverse complement strand
GCCACCGGCTCGTGCACCGTGGGGCCCAGCGTGCCGCTGGTCACCCGGCCCAGCGGTGAGCCATGGGCGTCGACGATGGCCGTGCCTTCACGCACCGGCACCTTCTCCAGCCCGATCAGACCCACCCGCTTGACAGCCACGCCCACCGTCAGGTGGCCTTCGATCACGCTGGCGCCGGGGTAGCCGCCTGCGCGTGCACCGCCGGGGCGGCGGATCTTCTGGATGGCCCAGGCCAGGCCGGCCTCGATCGGCGAGGTGCGTTCATCGATGTCGTGGCCGTACAGGCACAGGCCGGCCTCCAGCCGCAGAGTGTCGCGCGCGCCCAGGCCGGCGGGTTGGACTTCGGGCTGGGCGAGCAGGGCGCGGGCCAGGGCCACCGCCTGGTCACCGGGCACCGAGATCTCGAAGCCGTCTTCGCCGGTGTAGCCCGATCTTGTGACGAAGCAGGGCGCACCGGCCAGGTCGAAATCGGCGCCCGACATGAAGCTGAGCGTGGCCACGGCCGGGTTCAGGCGCTCCAGCGCAGCCACGGCCTTCGGGCCCTGCAGCGCCAGCAGCGCGTGGTCTGGCATCGCCACGATCTGGCAGCGGTGGCCGATGTTTGTGATCAGGTGCTTGGTGTCCTCGACCTTGCAGCCGGCGTTGACCACCAGCAGCAGGTGGTCGGCGCGGCGGGTGACCATCAGGTCGTCGCGCAGGCCGCCCTGGGCATTGGTGAAGAAGGCGTAGCGCTGCTTGCCGGGTGGCAGGTCGATGATGTCCTGCGGCACCAGGCTTTCCAGGGCAGCGGCGGCATCGTCGCCATGCAGCTGCAGCTGGCCCATGTGCGACACATCGAACAACGCCGCCTCATAGCGGCAGTGGCGGTGCTCGGCCAGGATGCCGGCGGGGTACTGCACCGGCATGGCGTAGCCGGCAAAGGGCACCATCTTGGCGCCGAGTTCGACATGCAGGGCATGCAGCGGGGTGTGCAGCAGGGGTGTGGCATCAGCAGACATGCGGGGCTTTCGAGGGCAGGACCAGACCCACAAGCTTGTGGGGGGATGCCCTCGCTGTCCGCTTTACCTGAGAGATTGACCACCGCGCCTCGGGTTGTTCCCGTGCGCGCCTTGGCTTGCCCCTTCGGTGGACGGGCGCCCGCCTTGCGGCCTGGCCCGCCTCTCTCCAGACGAGGAACGCTGCGTCGGCATTTCTGAAGACTGCAGCGCCGACCAGTCCTTTTGCCTGAGCGTTCAGGGCGATGCCCCTGCGCCTTCGGCGGCTTCTGACGAAGCTCTCTCCTGGTCGAATTTCAGTGTAGCAGCCCGCTCTATGATGGCCCGATGGAACATGCACCAGACGACCAGGCAGGATTGCGCAGCATCCTGCAGCGCTGCAAGACGATCGCCGTGGTGGGGCTGTCGGCCGAGTGGCACCGGCCCAGCTACTTTGCCGCCAGCTACATGCAGGGCAAGGGCTACCGCATCCTGCCGATCAACCCGCGCTATGCCGGCGGCACGGTGCTGGGCATGCCCTGCGTGGCCAGCCTGGCCGACATCACCGAGCCCATCCACATGGTCGACGTCTTCCGCAAGACCGAGGATGTCGGGCCGATCGCGGCGCAGGCCATCGCCCTGGGCGCCATCTGCCTTTGGCAGCAGTTGGGGGTGATGAATCTGCAGGCCGATGCCGACGCCCGCGCCGCCGGGCTGGCCAGCGTGATGAACCGCTGCGTGAAGATCGAGCATGCCCGGCTGTTCGGCGGGCTGCATTGGGCGGGGGTCAACACCGGTGTGGTCTCGGCGCGGCGCGCGGCCTGAAGGCGACAACACGATGAGCGACCACCAGTTTCAGCCCGAAACCCTGGCCATCCACGCCGGCCAGATCCCCGACCGCGAGACCGGCGCCCGGGCATTGCCGATCTACCAGACCACCAGCTTCGTGTTCGACAGCGCCGACCATGCGGCCGCGCTGTTCAACCTGCAGACCTTTGGCAACGTCTACAGCCGACTGAGCAACCCCACGGTGGCTGCGCTGGAAGAACGCGTGGCTGCGCTGGAAGGCGGCCGCGCGGCGGTGGCCAGCGCCAGCGGCATGGCGGCCGAGGCGATGGCGCTGATGACGCTGCTTCAACAGGGCGACCATGTGGTGGCCGCCGGTGCGCTGTATGGCGGCACGGTGACGATGCTGGCCGTCAGCCTGGCCAAGTTCGGCATCACCACCACCTTTGTCGATGCGACGAAGCCCGCGGCCTTTGCCGCCGCCATGCAGCCCAACACCCGGGCGGTGTTTGCCGAAAGCCTGGGCAACCCCAGCCTGGCGGTGCTCGACATCAGCGCCGTTGCCGACATGGCCCATGCGCATGGTGTGCCGCTGGTCATCGACAACACCGTGCCCAGCCCCTACCTGTGCAACCCGCTGGCCCTGGGCGCCGACATCGTGGTGCATTCGGCCACCAAGTACCTGGCCGGCCACGGCACCACGCTGGGCGGGGTGATCGTCGAAAGTGGCAAGTTCCCCTGGGACAACGGCAAGTTCCCCGGCATGACCGAGCCGTCGGCCGGCTACCACGGCGTGAAGTTCTACGAGACCTTCGGTGACTTCGGTTTCAGCATGCGGGCGCGCATGGAAACCCTGCGCGTCTACGGCGCCGCGCTGAGCCCGATGAGCGCCTGGCAGATCCTGCAGGGCGTGGAGACCTTGCCGCTGCGCATGGAGCGGCACAGCAGCAATGCGCTGGCGGTGGCGCAGCACCTGCGCGGCCACCCGCAGGTGGGCTGGGTCAACTATCCCGGGCTGGACGACCACCCCCAACGTGCGCTGGTGCAGCGGCAGATGCGCCACATCGGCGGGCGGCCGGCGGCGTCGGGGCTGCTGTGTTTCGGTGTCAAGGGTGGGCTGGCGGCGGGGGTCAGGTTCATCGAATCCGCCCGCTTCATGAGCCACCTGGCCAACATCGGCGACACCCGCACGCTGATGATCCACCCGGCGTCGACCACCCACCGCCAGCTCGATGATGCGCAGCAGCTGGCCGCCGGCGTGCCACCCGACATGGTGCGGCTGTCGGTGGGGCTGGAGCACATCGACGACATCTTGTGGGACATCGACCAGGCGCTGGCCGCTGCGGCCCGGGCCTGAGCATGCTGCAGCGCCGCGCCGGCCACGGCCTGTGGCGTGTGCTGGCGGCGCTGGCCCTGGCCGGCTGTGCCGCGCCGCCGCTGCCGCCAGCCCAGCTGCCGCAGCGTGCCGACCTGCCACCGCAGGTGGCCGACCTGCCACCGCAGGTGGCCGACCTACCTCCGCTGCCCGGCGATGTGGCCGGTTCGACCCACAAGCCAGGCTGGGCCTTCAGCCGCCAGGGCGTGGCCGCCGCCAACCCGCTGGCCACCGCCGCCGGGCTGCAGGTGCTGCAGGCCGGTGGCAGCGCGGTCGATGCGGCGGTGGCGGTGCAGATGGTGCTGACCCTGGTCGAGCCGCAGAGCAGCGGCATCGGCGGCGGCGCCTTCCTGCTGCACTGGGATGGCCGCCGCGTGCAGGCCTGGGACGGCCGCGAGACCGCGCCTGCCGCCGCCGACGAGCGGCTGTTCCTGGGCGCCGACGGCAAGCCGCTGCCATTCGCCCAGGCGATGGTGGGCGGCCGCGCCGTGGGCGTGCCCGGGGCGGTGCGTTTGCTGCAGCTGGCCCACCGCGCCCACGGCCGCCTGCCCTGGGCGCAGCTGATGCAGCCGGCCATCGGCCTGGCCGAGCGAGGCTTTGCCGTCAGCGCGCGGCTGCACCGGCAACTGGCCGAAGAACAGCCGCTGCGCGGCGACGCCCAGGCTGCCGCCTACTTCTACCGTGCCGACGGCCGCCCGCACCCGGTGGGCACGCTGCTGCGCAACCCGGCGCTGGCAGCGGTGCTGCGCCGCATCGCCGCCGATGGCAGCGACGCACTGCACACCGGCCCGGTGGCCGACGACATCGTGCGCCGGGTGCGTGGCCATGCCAGCGCACCCGGCCGCATGGTGGCCGCTGACCTGTCCGCTTATGCAGCCAAGGAACGCGACCCGCTGTGCACCGACTGGATGGCCAGCTACCGCGTCTGCGGCATGCCGCCGCCATCATCAGGCCACCTGGCCATCATGCAGATCCTGGGCATCCTGGAGCGGTTGCCGCCCATGCCCGACCCGCTGCGTGGTGCGTTGCCTGGCTCGCCCGGCAGCGACCAGCCCGGCCTGCGTGCCGACGCACCGTCTGCCGACTGGCTGCATGCCTACACCGAGGCCGCCCGCCTGGCCTTTGCCGACCGGGCCCAGTACGTGGCCGACCCCGACTTCGTCGACCCACCGGCCGGCGGCTGGGGCAGCCTGCTGGAAGACGCCTACCTGCAGCAGCGCGCCGGCCTGGTGGGCGCGCGCAGCATGGGCCGCGCCACGCCCGGCACGCCTGGCGGCACCCGCAGCGCCTGGGCACCGCAAGCCGACCAGCCCGAGCACGGCACCAGCCACATCAGCATCGTCGATGCCCAGGGCCGGGCGGTGGCGATGACCACCACCATCGAGGCGGTGTTCGGCAGCCGGGTGATGAGCGACGGCGGCACCGGTCTGGCCGGCGGCTTCCTGCTGAACAACCAGCTCACCGATTTTTCGCTGGCGCCCGCCGACGCCCAGGGCCGCCTGGTGGCCAACCGGCTGCAGCCCGGCAAGCGGCCGCGGTCGAGCATGAGCCCCACGCTGGTGTTCGACCGCCGCACCGGGCAGTTGCTGATGAGCCTGGGCTCACCCGGCGGGCCGGCCATCATCCACTTCACCGCCAAGACCCTGCTGGGCAGCCTGCAATGGGGCCTGAACGCCCAGCAGGCCATCGATCTGCCGAACTTCGGCAGCTTCAACGGCCCCACGGTGCTGGAGGCTGGCCGCTTCTCCACCGAGACGGTGGCTGCGCTGCAGGCGCGTGGCCACCAGGTGGTGGAGACCGATCTGCCCAGCGGCCTGCAGGCCCTGCAGCGCACGGCCACCGGCTGGTTCGGCGGCGCCGACCCGCGGCGCGAGGGTGTGGTGATGGGCGAGTAGACCGGGGCGGTCAGCCGGCGCGCGGCAGCCGCACCGTGCCACTGGCCACCAGTGCGGCGATCTGCTCTGCGTCGTAGCCCAGTTCCTGCAGCACCTCGGCGCTGTGCGCGCCCAGGCGGGCTGCGCCGCAGGTGGGCGCCATCGTTGCGCCGTCGAAGCGAGCGGCGCTGCGGGCCACGCGCACCCGGTCGCCTTCGGGCTTGCCGTCGGCATTGCGCACCAGCACCGCACAGCCGTTGTGCAGCACCTGCGGGTCGGCCAGCAGGTCGGCGCGCTCGTTGATGCGGCCCAGGGCGGCACCCTCTTCGCGGCAGCGCCGCTCCAGCGTGGCGGTGTCGCTCTGCGCGAACAGCGGCTCCAGCACGGCGCGCATTGCGGGCCCGTGCTGGTAGCGGGCCATCTGGCTGGCGAAGCGCGGGTCCTGGGTGATGCCGGGCTGGCCCAGCGCGTTGCACAAGGCCTGGAACTCGGCCTGCTGCGGCACCATCGTGGCCACCCAGCCGTCGGCGGTGCGCCAGGGCCGCTGGGTGGCGCCGAACTCGGGGAAGGCCGGCGGCGCATCGTCCACCCACACATGGTTGTACATGGCATCGGGCCACTGGAAGGCGACGGTGGCGTCCAGCATGGCCAGCTCCACCCGCCGGCCGCGGCCACCGTCGCGCTGGCGCGCGAACAGCGCAGCGGTGATGGCCTGGGCCGCGGTCAGAGCGGTGAGTTTGTCGCTCACCGTGCTGGCCAGGATCACCGGCGCACCGGTGGCCGGGTCGCGCTGCGAGCAGGCCAGCCCGCCCAGGGCCTGGATCACCGCGTCGTAAGCCTTGTCGTTGCCGCGCGGGCCATCGGGCCCGAATCCGGTGATCGACACCCGGATCAGCGCCGGGAAGCGCGCCGCCAGGTCGTGGTCGGCCAGGCCCAGCCGCTGCATCACACCCGGGCGGAAGTTCTCCACCAGCACATCGGCCCGGGCCAGCAGCGCATGCAGCACGCCGATGGCCTCGGGCGACTTCAGGTCCAGCGCCAGGTTGCGCTTGCCGCAGTTGGCAGCCACGAAACTGGCGGCCAGGTCGCCCTTGGCCGGGCCGATGAAGCGGGTGGTGTCGCCGTCGGGCGATTCGACCTTGATCACCTCGGCGCCCTGGTCGGCCAGCAGCGCCGTGGCCATCGGGCCGGAGAACACGGCCGACATGTCGACGATGCGGATGCCTTGCAGGGGTGCGCTCATGGTCCGTCCCGGAAATGAAACAGGGCCCGTTGGATGGGGCCCTGCGTGGAGAAGGGAGCAGCCGCCTGGGCGGCTGCCGGGTTCACCTTCCGTAGGTCTTGCCTTGCAGCACCCAGGTCTTGCCGTCGAAGATCGCCAACTGCATGCGCTCGATCGGGTAGAAGTCGTCCGCACTGGTCTTCACGTTGACACCGGGCAGCAGCATCGGCAGCGTGATGTCCAGGCTGGCAGCCTGCTTCATGATGTTCTCGTGGGTCAGGTTGTCACCCGCCTGCTTGACCACATGCGCCATGCCTTGCGCCACGGTGTAGCCAAAGACATGGTTGACATCCTTCATGTCGGCGGTGGGCATGTACTTCTTCATGAAGGCCACGAAGTCGTCCCACTCCTTGCCCTTCTGGAACTGCGGATCGGTCGGGTCCTTGATGTAGGACGTGGTGATGATGCCCACGCTGTTCTGCACGCCGGCCGGTGTCAGCACCGAGCCGACCGAGGACGACACGCTGTTGAGCAGGTGGACCGGCTTCCAGCCGATCTCTGCCGCCTTCTTGATCGCCTGCGCCGCGAACTTCGGCGTGGTGATGTTGAAGAAGGTGTCGGCACCCGAGCCCTTCAGCGACACCATCTGGCTGTCGATGGTGGGGTCGCTCACCTCGTAGGTGAGCTTCGAGACGATCATGGTCTTGGCCTTGTCGCCCAGAGCGTCTTCGAAGCCCTTCAGGTAGTCTTTGCCGTAGTCGTCGTTCTGGTACAGGATGCCGATCTTGGCGTTCGGCTTGGTTTCCATCAGGTACTGCGCGAGCACCTGGGATTCACTCTGGTAGTTCGGCTGCCAGCCCATGGTCCAGGGGAAGTTCTTCGGGTCACCCCACTTCGTGGCGCCGGTGGCGAGAAACAGGTGCGGCACCTTCTTCTGGTTCATGTACCGGTGGATGGCGCTGTTGGGCGGCGTGCCCAGCGGGTTGAACAAAGCAAGCACTTCTTCTTGTTCCACCAGCTTGCGGGTCTGCTCCACGGTCTTGGCCGGGTTGTAGCCGTCGTCCAGGCTGATGAAGTTGATCTTTCGTCCGTTGATGCCGCCGTCGTCGTTGACCTTGTTGAAGTAGGCAGCGATCGACTTGCCGATCGCACCATAGGCCGACGCCGGGCCGGAGTACGGGTTGATGTTGCCGAGCTTGACTTCCTTGTCGGTGGCGCCAGGGTCGTACTTCTTCTGTGCCAGGGCGGCGCCGCTGACCAGCAGAGAGGCCAGGCCTGCCACGGCCAGGGTGAGAGGGTTCAGTCGCATGGTGGAAAGTCTCCTTGGGAGGGTGGTCAGGTCACAACGGGGAAAGAGTGCGCAACGATGTCGGTATCAACCCGAAGCCTTTGCGCGCAAGCGGAACCACAATTTGTTGATGGCGCCCATCACGCCCATGGGCATCAAGAACGCGAAGGCGATCAGCACGATGCCGTAGATGGCTGCCGGCGCCGACTTGGAGAGCTCGTCGGCGATGTTGGGCACGAACTGGATGAAGATGCCGCCAAAGATGGCGCCGGGGATCGACGCCAGCCCGCCCACCACCACGCCCACCAGCAGGAAGATGCTGAGATAGACGGTGAAGCTGTCGGGCGAGACGAAGGCCACGACGATGGCGGCCAGCGCGCCAGCCAGGCCGGTGATGCCGGCCGACACACCGAACGTCATGCTCTTGACCACCGGCAGGTTGATGCCCATGGCGGTGGCGGCGATGGGGTGGTCGCGCACGGCGATCAGGGCCCGGCCCACCCGGCCGCGCAGCAGGTTCCAGGCCAGCAGGAACATCACCACCGTCACCGCCAAGGTGAAGTAATACAACCAGCGGTCGGCACTGAGGGGTTCGCCCAGGAAGTTGAACGCAAACGGCGGCTCGGGCTTGTTCAGCACGATGCCCTGCACGCCGCCGGTGAGGTGTTCGAGGTGCTTGTACTTGAGCATCTGCGGCACGGCCAGCGCCAGCGCAAAGGTGGCAAGCGCGAGAAAGTGCCCCGCCAGCCGCAAGGCCGGGAAACCCACGATGAAGCCGAACAGGAAGCAGAACACGAAGGCCGCCGGCAGCGTGGCCCAGTACGGCACGCCCACCTTGTCCATCAGGATGGCTGAGGTGTAGGCGCCGAAGGCGTAGAACGCACCGTGGCCCAGCGAGAACTGGCCGTTGTAGCCGGTGAGGATGTTCAGGCCCAGGATGGCGATGGCATACACCAGCACCAGATTGAACTGGAACACCCGGTAGTTCTTGAACAGGAAGGGCAGGATCAGGAGGATGACCAGGAGCACGGCGCTCCAGATCCACACCCACTTGCGGTCGAGGGCTTTCATACGCGGGTCACCACTTTCTTGCCGAACAGGCCGTCGGGCCGCAACGTGAGGGTGCCCACGATCAGCACCAGGGCCACGCTCAACTTCAACTCGGTGCCGATCACATAGGCGCCCAGCAGGTTCTCCAGAACGCCCACCGCCAGGCCGCCCAGCACGGCTGCGGGCGGGTTGTCGATGCCGCCCAGCAGCGCGCCGGCAAAGCCGTACAGCAGGATGCCGGCCATCATGTTGGGGTCGAGGAAGACGACGGGCGCCACCATCATGCCGGCCACCGCACCGATGGCCGCCGCCAGGCCCCAGCCCAGGCCCAGCATCCAGCTCACCCGGATGCCCACCAGTTTGGCCGAGTCAGGGTTCTGTGCCGCGGCCCGCATTGCCAGGCCCACCGAGGTGTACTTGAAGAAGGTGAACAGCGCCGCCAGCACCACGATCAGCACGCCGGCCGAGCCGAGCTGGTGCGCCGAGAAGTACTTGCTCGCCAGGGCCGAATCCTTGGGGAAGGGGCTGTCGAAGGCCTTGAGCGTGTGGTCGAAGAACATGCCCGACACCGCGTTGAAGATCAGCAGCAGGCCGATGAAGACGATCACGTTGGTGAGCACCGGCGCCTTTTCGATCGGCTTGAGGATGATGCGCTGCACCACCAGGCCGCCGGCGAACGACACCACCACGGTGAAGAAGAAGGCCGCCCAGTACGACCAGCCGGCCTGGATCAGCGCCCAGGCAATGAAGGTACTGAAGGTGGCCATCTCGCCCTGGGCGAAATTGATGTGGTGGGTGGCCTGGTAGATCATCACCAGGGCCAGGGCGACCGAGCCGTAGATGATGCCGTTGGCCAGGCCGGACGAGATTTGGTAGAGGAATGCTTCCATGGCGGTCTCAATAGCCGAGGTAGGCGCGGCGCACCGACTCGTCGTTCTTGATCTGCTCGGCCGGGCCTGACAGGGCCACCGTTCCCGTCTCGAGCAGGTAGGCGTGGTGCGCCAGGTTCAGTGCCAGGCTGGCGTTCTGCTCGACCAGCAGCATGCTGACGCCGTCTTCGGCGTTGATCTGCCGCATGATGCGGAAGATCTCGGCGACGATCAGCGGCGCCAGGCCGAAACTGGGTTCATCGAGCAGCAGCAGCTTGGGCTTGAGCATCAGGGCGCGGCTGATGGCGAGCATCTGCTGCTCGCCGCCGGACAGCGTGCCCGCCTGCTGGCTGCGCCGCTCGGCCAACCGCGGAAAGCGGGCGTAGGCGCGGTCGATGTCGCGCGCCACTTCGGCCTTGTCGCTGCGCACGTAGGCGCCCAACCTCAAGTTTTCATCGACCGACAGCGTGGTGAAGGTGCCGCGGCCGTCGGGCACATGGGCCACGCCCATGCGCACGACCGCATCGGTGGCCTTGCCCACCAGTTGCACATCACCGGCGCCGGTGTTGAGCGTCATGCTGCCGGTGGTGCGCACGATCTGGCACAGCGCCCGCAGCGTGGTCGTCTTGCCCGCACCGTTGGCGCCCAGGATGGTGGTGATCTTGCCGGCTTCGATGGCGAAGTCGATGTCGAACAGCACCTGCGTGGCGCCGTAGAAGGCGCAGAGCTTCTTGGCCTCGAACAGCTTAGCCATGGGCGGCCTCGCCTTCGGGTGTGCCCAGGTAGGCGGCGATCACGTCGGGGTGCTGCTGGATGTGCGCGGGCGTGCCCTCGGCGATCTTCTTGCCGAAGTTCAACGCCACGATGTGGTCGGACACGCTCATCACCAGGCTCATGTGGTGCTCGACCAGCAGCACGGTGATGCCCAGGCGGTTCTGCACGTCCAGGATGAGCTTGCCCAGTTCACCCAGTTCTTCGTGGTTCAGGCCGGCGGCAGGTTCGTCGAGCATCAGCAGTTTCGGGTCGGCCGCCAGCGCGCGGCCCATCTCCACCCGCTTCTGGGTGCCGAAGGGCAGGTCGCCGGCCGGGCGGTCGGCAAAGGGCGTGAGTTCCAGGTACTCCATGATTTCGTCGGCGCGTGCACGCAGGCGCTTCTCTTCAGCGCTGACGCTGGGCAGGCGCAATGCGCTGGCCAGGAAGCCGGCAGACGAGCGCGAGTGGGCGCCGATCATGATGTTGTCGCGCACCGGCAGGGTGCGGAACATCGCCAGGTTCTGGAAGGTGCGGCCCATGCCGAGTTGCGCGATCTGGTGCGTGGGCGTGTTGGTGATCGACCGGCCCTCGAACTGGATGTCGCCGGCCTGGTAGTTGTACAGGCGGGACATGCAGTTGAACAGCGTTGTCTTGCCTGCGCCGTTGGGGCCGATCAGGCCGCACACATGGCCTTTCTCCACATCGAAACTCACGCCGTCGAGCGCCACGATGCCGCCGAAACGGACCGTCACACCGCGCACGCTGAGCAGGGGGGCTGCTGTGTCTGCCATCGTTATTTTGACCTGCTCTTGGACTGTCGGAAACCGCGTGCGCAGGGGTGCCCTGCACCGGTCCGGGTTTATAGGTGCACTGCACTATTGGCCACAAGGGGTGCTTGCCCTGACACACTTGCGACAAGGCCGCAGGGCCTGCCGGCCTGAGACGAAACGCGGGGTAGGTGTGCGACGATCACTGCCCTGACAAGCGCGTGCCTGCACCTGCTGCAGGCGCCCGCGCCAACCGGCTGTCGAACCCCCTGGAGACGTCGCCATGCGCAGCATCTACGACCAGCACCTGGACCGCAACCCGGCCAACTTCGTTGCGCTGTCGCCGGTGAGCTTTGTCGAACGCAGCGCCGAGGTCTTCGGCGACCTGCCGGCGGTGGTGCATGGCGCGCGCCGCTACACCTGGGCGCAGGTGCGCGAGCGCTCGGCGCGCCTGGCCGCCGCGCTTCGGGCCTTGGGTGTGGGCCGCGGCAGCACGGTCAGCGTGATGCTGCCCAACACGCCGGAGATGGTGGAGGCGCACTATGCCGTGCCTTCGCTCAACGCCGTGCTCAACACCCTGAACACGCGCCTCGATGCGCCGCTGCTGGCCTGGCAGATGCACCACTGCGAGGCCAGCGTGCTGATCACCGACCGCGAGTTCGCCGCCACCATGGGCCCGGCGCTGGCGGCGCTGCGCGACACGCATGGCCGGCAGGTCACCGTGATCGACGTGGCCGACAGCGAGTACGCCGGCCCCGGTGAGCGGCTGGGCACGCTGGAGTACGAGGCCCTGCTGGCCGCGCATGCGCCGCTGCCGCTGCTGGAAGGCCCGGTCGACGAATGGGATGCGATTGCCGTCAGCTACACCAGCGGCACCACCGGTGACCCGAAAGGCGTGGTGACACACCACCGCGGTGCCTACCTGAACGCGGTGTGCAACGCCTCCACCTGGACCATGCCGCAGTTCCCGGTCTACCTGTGGACGCTGCCGATGTTCCACTGCAACGGCTGGTGCTTCCCCTGGACGGTGGCGATGCAGGGCGGCACCCATGTCTGCCTGCGCCGGGTCGATGCCCGGGCCATCCTGGAGGCGATGCGCAGCCATGGCGTGGACCACTACTGCGCCGCCCCGATCGTGCACAGCCTGATCTACAACGCGCCCGAGGAACTACTTGCGGGCATCGGAGCCGGCAGCGCAGCGGGCCGAGCGCCGGGCCGCTCTCAAGCCGGCCCGCATTCCCCTGAGGGATCGGACGGCGTATCCGCCGGCCGAGGCGCTGGCAGGATCCGCGGCATGGTGGCCGGCGCCGCACCGCCGGCGGCGATGATCGAGGGCATGGCCAAGATCGGCTTCGACATCACCCATGTCTACGGCCTGACCGAGGTCTATGGCCCGGCGGCGGTGGCGGTGAAGCGGCCTGCCTGGGCGACTGAATCCTTGAGCGAGCAGACCCGTCTGAACGGCCGCCAGGGCGTGCGCTACCCACTGCAGGAAGGCCTGACTGTGCGCCACCCCGAGACCCTGGCCGAGGTGCCTGCCGACGGCCAGACCATGGGCGAGCTGATGTTTCGCGGCAACATCGTGATGAAGGGCTACCTGAAGAACCCGGCGGCCACCGCCAAGGCCTTCGAAGGCGGCTGGTTCCACACCGGCGACCTGGCAGTGCTGGAGGCCGACCGCTACGCCAAGATCAAGGACCGCAGCAAGGACGTGATCATCTCCGGCGGCGAGAACATCAGCAGCATCGAGGTGGAAGACGCGCTGTACCGCCACCCGGCGGTGGTGGCCTGTGCGGTGGTGGCCCGGCCCGACGCCAAATGGGGCGAGACGCCGGTGGCCTATGTGGAGCTGAAGCCCGGCGCCACGGTGAGCGCCGCCGACCTGGTGGCCCATTGCAAGAGCCTGTTGGCCGGCTACAAGGTGCCGCGCGAGATCCGCTTCGAGGACATCCCCAAGACCAGCACCGGCAAGATCCAGAAGTTCCAGCTGCGCGAGCGCGCGAAGTCGTCCTCGGCCATCGACTGATAGGGCCACTGCCATGCTGACCACCGACGACCCGCTGCTGCTGCGCACGCAGGACGCGCGCGGCGTGATCACCCTCACGCTGAACCGGCCGCAAGCCTTCAACGCCCTGAGCGAGGCGATGCTGACGGCGCTGCAGACCGAGCTCGACGCCATCGCCCAGGACCACAGCGCCCGCCTGCTGGTGATCAAGGCGGCGGGCCGGGCCTTCTGCGCCGGGCATGACCTGAAGGAGATGCGCTCCAAGCCCAGCCAGGCCTATTACGAGGCGCTGTTTGCGCAGTGCGGCCGCATGATGATGGCCATCCAGCGCCTGCCGGTGCCGGTGCTGGCCCAGGTGCAGGGCATCGCCACGGCCGCCGGTTGCCAGCTGGTGGCGATGTGCGACCTGGCGGTGGCGGCGTCGGACGCGCGCTTCGCCGTCAGCGGCGTCAACCTGGGGCTGTTCTGCGCCACGCCCAGTGTGGCGCTGTCACGCAACCTCGGCCGCAAGCAGGCCTTCGAGATGCTGGTGACCGGTGCCTTCATCAGCGCCCAGCAGGCCCAGGCCAAGGGTCTGGTGAACCGGGTGGTGCCGCCTGACCAGGTGGACGCCGAGGTGCAGGCCTTGGCGGCGGCCATCGTCGCCAAGCCGCGCCTGCCGATTGCGATGGGCAAGGCGCTGTTCTACCGCCAGCTGGAAGTGGGCATCGAAGCCGCCTATGCCGATGCCGGCGAGACCATGGCCTGCAACATGATGGACCACAGTGCGCAGGAAGGCGTGCAGGCCTTCATCGACAAGCGCCCACCCGACTGGAAGCCTGACTGGACCTGAGCTGCCTCAGGACTTGGCCGAGACGTTGTGGCGCATCAGGCGGCCCTTCTCGCGCTCCCACTCCCGGTCCTTGGTCGCGTTGCGCTTGTCGTGCTCTGCCTTGCCCTTGGCCAGTGCGATCTCGGCCTTCACCAGGCCGCCCTTGTAATGCAGGTTCAGTGGCACCAGGGTGAAGCCGCGCTGCTCCACCTTGCCCACCAGGCGGCGGATCTCGGCCTTGTGCATCAGCAGCTTCTTGGTGCGGTCGGCCTCGGGGCTGACATGGGTGCTGGCCGAGCGCAGCGCGTTGATGCGGCAGCCGATCAGGAACAGCTCACCGCCCTTGATCAGCACGTAGCCGTCGGTCAGTTGCACCTGGCCGGCGCGGATGGCCTTGATCTCCCACCCGGCCAGCACCATGCCGGCTTCGTGCCGCTCCTCGACGTGGTAGTCGTAGCGGGCGCGGCGGTTCTCGGCGATCGGCCCGGACGGCTTGGCCGCCTTGGCGGCTTCCTTGCGTGAAATCGTGAGCGTGGACATGGCAGTCGATGCGGCGGGGCCGGCTGGAGTCATCCAGGCGGCCTCTAGAATTCATGCATTGTATGAAGCACGTGAAAAAGTCCGTGCTGCTGTGGTACTCGGCCCGCGAGATGTATGCGCTGGTCACCGCGGTGGCTTCCTACCCCGGTTTCCTGCCCTGGTGCGACAAGGCCGAGGTGCTGCAGCAAGACGCCACCGGCATGACGGCGCGCCTGCACCTGCAGTTTGCCGGCCTGCACCATGCCTTCACCACCCGCAACAGCCATCAGCCCGAGAGCGCGGTGGTGATGGCGCTGGTCGATGGCCCGTTCTCCGACCTGGACGGCACCTGGCGCTTCGTGCCCGTCGGCGAGGCTGCGCAGTCGGCCTGCCGGGTGGAGTTCAGCCTGCGCTATGCCTTCGCCAACCGGGCCTTCGAGGCCGTGCTCAGCCCGGTGTTCGACCGCGTGGCCAACACCTTCGTCGACAGTTTCGTGCAGCGTGCGCGCCAGGTGTATGGCGAGCGATGAGGCCGCAGTCAGCCTGATCGAGGTCGAGCTGGCCTGGTCGGCCGCGCCGCAGCAGTTGCATCGGCTCACGCTGAGGCTGCCCGCCGGCAGCACCGCGATGGCAGCGCTGCGCGCCAGCGGCCTGGCCGAGCAGCTGGGCGCGTCGGTGCTCGACGGCCTGACGCTGGCGCTGTGGGGCCGTGCCGTCGAACCGGGCACCGTGCTGCACGCGCACGACAGGCTGGAACTGCTGCGCCCGCTGCAAGTCGACCCGAAAGAGGCGCGGCACCTGCGCTACCGGCGCGACGGCATCCGGCCGCGCCGCAAGCTGCCCAGGCGCTGAGCGCAGCCCCCAGACCTGCCGCTGCGCATCAGGCCCCCCGGGGGGGATGAGGAAACTTGGGAGCGGCCCGGCGTTTCATGAGTGCAGCCCCCAGACCTGCCGCTGCGCGTCAGGCCCCCCAGGGGGGATGAGGAAACTTGGGAGCGGCCCGGCGTTTCATGAGTGCGGCCCCCAGACCTGGCGCTGCGCGTCAGGCCCCCCAGGGGGGATGAGCAAACTTGGGAGCGGCCCGGCGTTTCCTCATCGGCTGCGCCCGCTGGTCCCTGACCGATTGGCTCAGCAACTCAGCGACAGTCGCTGGTCATCACATTGCGGGCCTCGGCGGACTCGCGCGCGCGCTGCGCATCGTCCACCACCAGACGCTCGCCCTG